>JANXQE010000573.1 GCA_025356925.1 Limisphaerales bacterium
CACGCCTTGCGCGTCGGTCATGCGAACCCAGGGGATTTTTTGGCGCGCTTCATCGGTTGCGACATAATCGATCCGGTTGCCCACGTTCATGTGCCAGTGGATTCCGCCCACCGGTCCGTGAGTCGAATCACCACCGCCGACTTTAAGCAGCAGTCTTACCGTGAACGGCGTGTTGGTCTGGTCGCCAAGAAAGTACGAATAGGTCCGCTCAACATTGCCGACAAACTTCTTAGGCCAGTGACATTCCTCGCAGGTTTCCTGAGCGGGTCGCAGATTTTTGACCGGGGTGGGGATGGGCCTCGGGTATTTATCGGCCATGGTGGCATAGACCTGGTAAGTGCCCGAAAGCTTGGAGCGGACATACCAGGCAGCCCCTTTGCCGATATGGCATTCGGCGCAAGCAACGCGCGCGTGTGACGAATGACTGTACGTCACGAATTCGGGTTTCATGACACCGTGGCATGCCTGCCCGCAGAACTGCACCGACTCGGTGTAATGATAACTCTGATAACTGCCCACCGCTGAAATCAGCAGAAAAACCACGCTGGCGGCCAGGAACAAACCAAAGATGCGACGGTCGCGCGGGCGGGTTAAATCGATGCGCACGGGAGCGAACGGGCCTGCGGCCTTAATGACTTGTCGGCGGCGCAGCCAGGCCCCCGCTACTGCGGTGAGCAACCCCAGGACCAGGAACCCTGGCGCTACCAGGTAGGTGAGGATGCCCAGATATGGATTGGACAGATGCGCCAGAGCATCCATCGTGAACAAAAGCAGGAAGGAGAACAGGCTCCCGACCATCACGACCAAGCCCGTTAGGCTTATCCAATTACGGAAGACGGACGCGCGCCGAGGCGGGACGATCGGGGTGGCTGGTTGAACTTCCATGATGAGGGATTTCCGGGTGCGAGTCGCAATTTAGGTTTGGCGAAAGGCGGGAGCGATTCAGTTTCGGATTAGCAGATCGGCATCGGTTTTGAGTAGGTTCGCGTTCGCGGAGCCCCGTCGCGGGCGGCCGGCAGCCGGCCCATAACCGGGGCTCGTTGGTTCAAAGTCTGCTTCACTTCTTAAAAGCACGCATATATGCCACTAAGGCTTTGACGTCTTCAGCTGCGGTGCCCTCACCGGGTTTCATGAGCGTCTTGCCCTCTTTATCCTTGAGGCCGTCTTTAATTGCTTTAACCGCGGCCTCGTCCTTCAACTCGGCCTGAACCTTTGCATCCGTATAATCCTTGGCGCCGAGCTTCTTGCCCATCTTTGTCTCGCCTTTACCGTCTTCACCGTGGCATTTGGCGCAGTCCTTGGCGTACAACGCCTTGGCTTCGGCCGCTTGGGCCGGGGGAGCCGTAATCGCCAGTGCCGCGACCAGCAGGGGTAGTAATTTCTTCATACGAGTTTTTGCTTGTTTCTTGTTTCTGGGGGTTCAACTGACTGTCGGTCTCCGGCCGGGAGTCTTGCCGCCGTGAAACGAATTTGCTGGCCTGAGGATCCTGGAGGAAATTTTCTTCATTTGGCTGCGACGTCTCGGGCTTCCAGGGATGCCGAAGTGGGTAATTGTTCGGAAAGAAACAGTTTGATCATCACGATGAGCAAAATGAAAGGCAGCGCCAGCAGGACTGCGCCCATAAACCAGCCTTCCAAGCCGGCGAACTCCATCTTATAGCTCATCACGCCGCGCAGGCTCTTGGAGAAGAGCTGGCCACCGATCACGACGTTCCACCGCATCGCCAGGACTCCGCAAATGACCAGAACGGCGCTGGAGAAGTACATTCGCCGCCGGGCCAGTTCAGGCACGCGCTTGCGCAAGAGTTGCAGCAAACCCAGCAGCAGCAGCGGCACCACGGTTCCCAGGGTGGCCTGGCCCACATTGAGGGTGTAAAAGAGCTTTTCACGCGCCATGTACTGCATCACTTGGAACCCTTCTTCCGCTGAGTACACGCGATGGATCCAGTCCAGGCCTTCGATGGCCGCATCCATTACCAGCGCGTAGAACAGAAACATACACATCACATCGAGACATTTCATGTCGATGGTTTTGCGTCGAACCCAGTTCAACACCATGTAATTGAACACACAGAGCGCAATGCCGGAAACCATGGCGGACATGATAAAAATGATGGGCATCAAAACGTTGCCCCACCAGGGATTGGCTTTGACGGAACCAAAAATGAATCCAACATAGCCGTGCAGCAAAAACGCCGAAGGGATGCCCACGATCGAAAGGATATGGCCGAGTTTATGGTCCAACTTGACCGAGGGTTCGCTCACGTCAGTTACGCCCACGGTAAAGAGTCGATACAGCACAGTTTTCAGGCCCGAGGTTCGATTGGACCACTCGACAAAATCCCGTCGATAATCGAACCAGAGCTCGAGCAGCAGGACCGCCATCAAATACCAGGCGTATACGAACCCGAAAATTGCCATCGGCGAAGTCAGGTGCGGTGTCATCATCACCTCCAGGCAGCGTTCCGGGTGTCCCAGATGGAACAGCAGCGGCAGCGGAGCGCACAGCAGAAAGGCAAACGCCGTCAGCATCGAGAGCCGATACACCGGTTCGAGTGCCCGCACATTAAACACTCGCACCAGGGAAGCCATGATGAAAGCGCCCGCGACCAGGCCCGTGATGTACGGGTAGAGAACGATGAGTATACTCCAGAGCGGCTGCGGCGTTGCTTCGTTGGGATAAACATAGCCCTCGAAGTGCGGCATTGCTTCGAACACGTAGTTGGTGATCTCGCCGGACATATTACCTGACCTCCTTGTCAATGCCGGCGTAAAATACCCGCGGCTCGGTTCCCAGGTGCGGTTTCAGCGCCTGCACCTTGTTATTCTCATAAAACTGCCGGATCGGGTCCTCTGGCGCCGGGTTTTTCAGATCTCCAAACACCCGTGCCTGGGTCGGGCAAACCTCCACGCAGGCGGGTTTCAACCCGCGAGTAATCCGGTGATAACAGAGCGTGCACTTCTCCGCCGTCTTGGTGATGGGGCTGAGGAATCGGCAACCATACGGACAGGCCTGGATGCAGAAGCCGCAACCAATGCAATATTTTGGGTCGATCAGCACCGCCCCATCGGGGGCATCAAAGGTAGCGCCCACCGGGCAGACCTGAACGCAGGGCGAATGTTCACAGAGGTTGCACAGTTTTGGAACGAAAAAGGAGTGTTGGATTTCTTCCTTCGGCACCGCAGGCTCCGGATAGCCATGCATGCCGCCGCTGGGACAATCCACCAAGGTCTCACCTCGCGCGGCGCCGGACCCCGGCGCCGGTTTGGTGATAATATACCGCTCAACCCAGGTGCGGAAATACGGGCCCTCCGGAACGTGGTTTTCCTTCTTGCATGCCTCGGCACACAGACCGCAACCGATACAACGATTGGCATCGATCGCCATGACCCACCTGTGCTTCGTAGGGTCATATCCCTTGGCGGCGCCAGTGGATACGAAAACCTTTTGGACAGCCGCTTTGGCGGTTCGGGCGACCGGCGCGACCAAAACGCCGGCCAGAGCCGCGCCGATTTTCGCCAGCAGATTGCGTCGTGACACGTTACGGCTCATGGCACCTCCGTTGGGGCGTGGGGCACGTGGCATTCCGTGCACTTTGAGCCCGTGTAGTGATTTTTGATGACGATCTGCTTAAGCCACTTGGGACGTGAGGGATTGGCCTCATGGCAGCGGACGCAAGGACCATAGTTAAGCTGGTCAATTTTTACGTCCGGGTTGTCCGAATGTGCCTGGCCAGGTCCATGGCAGCCCTCACAGGACAAGCTCTTGTGCTCGTGCTTCAGGAGCTTTGCCATCTCATCCGAGTGACATTCCTCGCAAGCCTTCTTCCCCGCGAACATCGGCTCTCGCGCCTGCAACTCGCTCAACGCCTCGCCGCGGTACCATCCGTACTGGCGGAAAGTCGTCGGCGTCAGAAAGTACCGGGCAATCGAATACGACGTGACAATTCCGATTGCTAACAAAAGGATCCGCAAGACCTGCGGCGGTATTTTGAATTTAGGTCGCATTAACCAGCCTGACTTTTAGTCCGTTGTTCTAATGCATCTCTGCGTTTCACGGCCAGGAGGATTAAAGTGTCTCGGTCAACGTTGCTTCTCTTCCCTTGCTGTTCTATTAACTTTTTTTGCTGGCACCTCGTCCCGAAACAGCTTGTCGGGAGGAACAACAACTTTACATTAACACGTCTCAGGTTTGTATATAGCATGCATTCTCATATCTACTTTCTAGCGAAGGCCTTTTGCTGCGGGCGACAGGAACCGCGATCCCCGCGCCACTCCGGGTTGGGCGGCGAACGAGAACCGCTGCCATCGAGCTTTTATTGCCACTTCTTGGGCAATAATAAAAAAGGGGAGCTCGCAAGCTCCCCGCTCCAGATTGAGATTTGTGCCCCGGCTTTACTTCTTGAAAGCGCGCACATAAGCGACCAAAGCCTTCACTTCGTCGTCGCTTAGATCAATGAAGGCCTTCATCTTGGTCTTGTCCTCTTCCTTGACACCTTCCTTGATGGCTTTGACCATCTTTTCGTCCTTCATTTCCGCTTGAACCTTGGCATCGGTGTAGTCTTTGACGCCAAGTTTCTCGCCCATCTTGGTTTTGCCTTTGCCATCTTCGCCATGGCATTTGGCACAACTTTTGGCCCAATTGTCTTTGGCATCTGCTGCCCGGACCGAAACCGCCCCTGCCATCAGCAGGGCGCAGGTGATAATTACGCGCATTTTCATACTTATATATTCTCTATCATGTGTCAGTTTGACGAATCAGCGCCTTTTTTCATTTAACGCCAGGGGCAAAACAATTCTGCACTTGCCTCGGCATTGCGCTGCCATGGCAAAAAATGGTGCATCCCTGGCCTCCAGGCTTCCCTAAAATTGTCATTTTCTTGACCTCCGTTGGCCGGCCTTGTCCGATTCCGACCCTCGCCTCCAAACGTAAACGCTTCTGCGTCATCGTTTTCCCTCGGCAGAGTGCCGCAACGGGCACCAAAACGGGCACCAATTTTTGGACGGGCGCCTAATCGTGCCAACGCACGCCAACACGCCCGTGGC
>JANXQE010000574.1 GCA_025356925.1 Limisphaerales bacterium
GCCACGGGCGTGTTGGCGTGCGTTGGCACGATTAGGCGCCCGTCCAAAAATTGGTGCCCGTTTTGGTGCCCGTTGCGGCACTCTGCCGAGGGAAAACGATGACGCAGAAGCGTTTACGTTTGGAGGCGAGGGTCGGAATCGAACCGAGAACCTTTACCGTTCCGACTGCAACTCACTCAGGTTCAAGCGTTAGAATACATTGATTTTACGGGGGTTCAAGCACTTTTCGAGATCGCTCTTTCACCGCCTCGTCATTGCTCGCTCACTGCCCTCCCAATGCTCGCTAGGTGAAGATTTAGGTGAAGATCTCGTGGACATTTTCAGCTCGGAAACAAGGCAGTGCCCGAAAAAGTTGGTGGAAGTAAACACGCACCGTTCGAGCAGGATTTTATTCTCGGTCTCCACAGGTATTCGATAATGGCCTGCTGCTGTCGATTGACCAAACCGGCCACCGTGAGAAGGAAGAGCTGGAGCTGATTCATGGTCAGCAGAACCGTCAAAACCCGGACTCTCAAGCTTTAACGCCCTCTCGGCTGAATTATTTGGCCGTACAGGGATCGAATAGCTAAAAGAAGTCCGCCCTGATGGCGCTCAATGGTTATAGATTGGCGCGGGTACCAGGAAGAGGCGGCAGCCTTTTTTCGAAAACTCGGCCTCCATGCGGAGGTAGACCATGAGGGAACAGGTGCCAGAGGTACTCACATGATAGATGTTTGGGTCACGCACTCTCGTTTTGGAATGGAAATGAAGTGGGTGGTAGAGTGCAAGTTTTGGAGTTCGCTCGTGCCCAAGGAGAAGGTTATGGCTCTGATGCAAATCCCCCAGGATGTTGGAGCGGACAGGGCATTTTTGCTGTCCGAAAAAGGTTTTCAATCTGGGGCCGTTAGGGCGGCGAAGAATACCAACGTTGTGTTGAGCAGCTTGGAGACGCTGTATGAAAGTGCTTTGCTTGGGATGGCTGAAGCCGAAATCACGTCCAAATGTTTGACGTGTTCGATGATCGCCTGATCGGACGGAGTGCCGTCCAACGTCACGAGAATGGTCCCATACATATTTCAACCTTTCCGGCCATAGAGTCTCACCTGCCCATGATGACATTCCACGCCGATTTAAGCGAGTCCGGCAATCCCCAAATGTCCATTGCCGTGATCAGAAGCGCGCTCCCCCAGCCGGCAAGGATTAGAAACCAACTATTTTTCCAGGTCCCCATGCGCTTGCGGGAGCAGGTGAAATGAAGCAGTGGGAACATCGCGAACGGGAGCTGAAGGGCCAGCACGACCTGGCTGAGCGTCAGTAGGTCGTTCACGCTGCTGTTGCCGCGAATCCCAATAACGAGGACCGCCGGGATAATGGCCAGCGTGCGGGTGATGAGCCGTCGCAACCAAGGCTTGATTCTCCAGTGCATGAAACCTTCCATCACCACCTGCCCGGCCAGGGTGCCGGTGATCGTGCTGCTTTGTCCGCTTGCCAGCAGAGCGACCACGAATAATGCGCTTGCAGCAGCCGTCCCCAGCAAGGGGGCCAGCGTCAGGTACGCAATGCGAATCCAGTCGCTCTCAGGGCTGAACGTGACGACCTGGCCACCCGCCACCGTAAGGCTGGTCTTGCCGTAGAAAACGAGCGCCGCCAGAACCATGATGGCTGCATTGACGAAGAAGGCGACGCTCAGGGCCGTCACGGAATCAATCGTGTTAAACCGAATGGCGCTGCGGATGGAGGAGTCATCCTTTTGGAGATTGCGACTTTGTACCAAGGCGGAATGCAAGTACAGGTTGTGGGGCATGACGGTCGCCCCGATGATGCCGATGGCCACATAAAGCATCCCGGTCTGACGTAGGCCTGGCGTCACCAGGGCTCGGCCCATTTCCAGGAAACCGGGTTGAGTCTGCGGGAGAACGAAGATTTCAATGAAATAGCAAACACCGATGGTGGCCACGAGCAGCAGCACCACCGCCTCGAGCATCCGCATACCAAACCGTTGCAGGGCCAGGAGAAGCAATACATCCAGTCCGGTAATGATGACTGCCCATAGCAGGGGAATATGGAACATCAGGTTGATGGCGACGGCGCTGCCGAGCACCTCGGCTAGATCACAGGCACCGATGGCGAATTCACAGAACAACCAGTTGGGCCAGCGAGTCCAGCGCGGATACCAATCGCGGCAGCACTGGGCGAGGTCCTTTCCGGTGACCACGCCCAAACGGGCGGAGATGACCTGCATGAAGATGGCCATCAAGCTGGCGAGGCCAACCACCCAAAGCAGTCCGTATTTGAATTGGGCGCCGCCCGCCAGATCAGTGCCCCAATTCCCCGGGTCCATGTAACCGACGCTGATGAGAATGGCCGGTCCGACAAATGCCCGCCATTGCTGCCAGAACCCGGCTTGATGGTGCGGCACTTCCACACTACCGTGCATCCCTTCAAGCGATATGGAGCCGGGGTGCGAAACCACAGGGACTCCTTCCTTCGCCGGCTCGCGGCCGTCAGTGGAGGTGTTTCTGTCTTCACTCATAAAGTCTGAATCATTGGAGAAATGGATCAATAGCGCCAAGTCATGCCGACCCATGGATGCCAGTCGTCGGCCGCAGGCGTCACGCCGATGTAAACGCCACCATCCAAACGCGGGTTTTTATTGATCTGGTACGTTAGCCAGGTATCCACCGTGCCGACCCAAACCGAATTCTGTTCCGTGCTTACGCTGCTGAAGAATTCCGCCGAAACGGAAAGCTTTCCAATG
>JANXQE010000597.1 GCA_025356925.1 Limisphaerales bacterium
CCCCAGAGATGGTTGCCGGTGTTGAAGCCGGTGATGATGGGATCAACAATTCGCGCCGCGCCGTCGACGATGTCAAGCGGCGGATGGAAACGGTGCTCAGCGGTTTTGCGGGTCGCGATCGCGATCGCGTCCTCGTCGGTGACCCAGCCTGTATCCACGCTGTTCATGTGAATGCCGTCGGCGTGGTAGTCGGCCGCCGAGGTGCGGGTCATCATGTTGAGCGCGGCCTTGGCCATGTTCGTGTGGGGATGGCGGGTGGTCTTGAACTTTCGGTAGAATTGGCCTTCAACCGCGGAGACATTGACGACGTGCTTGTCGCGCTCGGGAGTGCTGAGCAGGAGCGGCTTCAAACGGGCGTTGAGGATAAACGGGGCGACAGCGTTGACAAGATGGACCTCCAATAGTTCGACGGAAGGAACTTCGGCGAGGGTCAAGCGCCAGGAGTTACGGTCGCGCAGGTCTACTTGCTGCAAATCCTGGTCCAGGCGGCCCTCGGGGAACAGGCTCCGATTCGGGGAAAGCTCGTCGGAAAGGAGGGGGACCTGTGACAGTTTCGCTGAATCAGCAATCCCGGGCAGGGGTGGGAGCACGAGTTCGCTCGGAGCGGGTATTCCCGCGGGGAGCATATCGTAGGCACGGAGCCCCTCATAGCCGCCTACCAACCGGCGTGAGTCCGCGGGCAAATCCCGGAGCGCACCCGCCTCGCGCTGCATCATGTGCGCATAGAAGTCCGGGGGCCGGCGGACGGTTTGGCAGGCGTTGTTGATAATGAAATCGAGCCGCTGTCGCGTGGCCAGCAAGTGTCGGCAAAACGCCTCTAGACTGGGAGTGTGGCGCAAGTCCAGGCCGAAGACCTGAAGGCGATGGCCCCAGACGTTGAAATCAGGCTCGTGGGAATAACGATCGGCCGCGTCCCGTGGAAAGCGGGTGGTGACGATGAGTTGTGCTCCGGCGCGCAAGAGCTTGATGCCTGCCTGATACCCGATCTTCACCCGTCCACCGGTCAGCAGCGCAGTTCGTCCGCTCAAATCAGCGGATTCAGTTCGTTTGCGGAAATTCAGCTCAGCGCACGGTGGGCAAAGCTGGTCATAAAAATGGTGAATCGTCGAATAATCGCGTTTGCAGACATAACAGCAGCGTGGCTCGACGACCGTCCGTTCAGGTGGGTCGCTTGCGTCCGCGGCAGGCAGAGACTCGACGGGCGGAAACACATTCGGCGTGGTGAACACAGGCTTCTTTCGGAGATGGCGAATGCCGCTGTCTTCCAGCACGGTCTCGTCCTTTTGGCGACGCTGGGCTTTGTGCCGGTGTTGGGCCGCCCTGAGGAGACGGCGACGTTCGGTTGGGTCGGGGCAATACACCTGACCGGCGGCCCGCAGCAAGCGGGTGCGGTCTTCAGAAGGGAGCAGGGCGATTAACGCGCGGTTGCCGGCGATGGCTTCGAGAACTTCGATCGCGGCTTTAATGCTTTGGGCTCGGTCAATGTTTTCGGTTTCGATTGGCGCCAGCGAGGCGTTTGAGTTTGCAGCCATTCAAAGCAGGCTAACACAAGCCGCGCAGGAACCGGAAGCGGTTACTATCAACCGCCAACCGTTGCTGCTTCGCGGTTTCAGCGCGAGTTAGCATCTTGGGGCCGGCCAGGCACCATCCACTTCGAACCTGAGCGATCAAAAACCACTCCGTAATCGTTGGTCACTGGCCGGCTGACCAGTTCTCGCCAAGAATACCGAAATCCTTGAAGTCCACCTGGCCGCTGGCGTCGAAGTCGCCGGGCAACCCGATCTGTTGTTTGAGCCAGTTCCCTCCGAAGATGCCCAAATCGAGGAGGTCCACCCGGCCATCGAGGTTCAGGTCGCCCCGCGGCGGATTGAACAGGGAGACATTGTCGAGATAGACGTCGGCGGTCGAAGCGCCTAGGTTGAACAGCAGGCTGGCGGAGAAATCGGATGGCTGTTGCATGGTGAAAGAGTAGCGGTAGTGAGTGCGGTTGGGCGTGAGGTACGGGGTGATAAGCGGGCTATAATTGAAAAAAGGCGAGACGGTTTCGGCCACCTTGACCTCGATGTAGCGGCTTTGGCTGGACCAGGCATCAAAATCG
>JANXQE010000622.1 GCA_025356925.1 Limisphaerales bacterium
ACGGCTTGCAGCGTTCGCGTCACGCCAATCCCGTAGCAGCCCATAATCGCGGGCTGTTGCTTCCCGGACTCATCCAGAAACAGAGCCTTCAGTGCCAGACTGTATTTCGTGCCAAGTTTAAAAACGTGACCGACTTCGATCGCCCGCTGCACTTTGAGCGTCTTGGCGCACGTCGGACAAGGTTCGCCCGGCTGAACCAACCGCAAGTCGGCCCACTGCTTGACCGGGATGTCCCTGGCAATTCCAACATTGCGCCAGTGAAAACCATCCTCGTTCGCGCCGGTGGTCATGCCCGCGCTGTCGCGCAAACGCTCGTCGGCATACACGGAGTGGCCACTCACGCCGACCGCCCCGAGGCTCCCCGGGTGGGCGCCCACCGCTTTGAAGATCTCTTCAGACTCCGCCGCGCGGAACGCCGCAGTGCCCAGCGTGCCGGCCAGCTTGGCCTCGTTTAGTTGGTCATCGCCTCGCAACAAAATCAGGACTGGCTTGCTCTCGGCGATATAAACCAAGGTTTTAATCTGGCGGTCCGCCGGAGCGTTGAACGGCGCGCGAGTCAGCGCCTCAATGGTCAGCACACCCGGTGTCGCAAATTTTTCGAGGGAGCCGTTTGGTTCCGACCCGATGGTTGCCTTGGGAGCGCCGCTGCTGGCCTTCTCAACATTCGCGGCGTAGCCGCAGGCTTCACAGAACACCACTTCGTTCTCGCCCGTTTCCGCCGGCACCATGAACTCGTGCGAGAATTTGCCGCCCATCACGCCGGTGTCGGCCTCGACCGCGATGGTCTTCAAGCCGCAACGCTGGAAAATCCGTGCATAGGCCTCATACATCTTGCGGTAACTTTGCTGCGCCAGCTCGTCCGTAGCATCGAAGCTGTACGCATCCTTCATGATGAATTCCTTAGCCCGCATCAGACCGAACCGCGGGCGGATTTCATCGCGGAACTTCGTTTGAATTTGATAGAAGTTCTTCGGCAGTTGCCGGTAGGAATTGATCTCACCGGCCACTAACGACGTGATGACTTCCTCGTGCGTCGGACCCAGCACCCATTCCTTCTTGGCTCGATCGCGGACCTTGAACAGGACGTCTTTGGCGGTTTCGTATCGCCCACTTTGCTGCCAAATCTCGGGCGGCTGCAGCGCCGGCATGAGCACCTCCAACGCCCCGGCCCGGTTCATCTCCTCACGGACAATCCGCTCCACTTTGCGCAGCGCCAATAGTCCAAGCGGCAGAAAAGTATACAGGCCCCCGGTGAGCTTTCGAATCAGCCCGGCCCGCAAGAGCAGTTTGTGCGAGATAATCTCCGCCTCGGCCGGAGTCTCTTTTAATGTCGGAATGAGTGTCTGTGACCAGCGCATATGAGCGGCACAGTGTGCAGGCGCCGACGCGCGTTGGCGAGCGAGAAGTGACGTCGCAGGGCTCCGAAACCCGAAGGCCGAGGGCCGAAGCCCGAAAGCAGTCCGAAGACCGAAATCCGAATCCCAACAGGCGGTTTGGAGCGTTCTTACAAAATTCAGGGTCCCGACTCAGCTTTCAGGCAGTGCATGTTCGGGCTTCGGATTTCCGCCTGCTTTCGGGCTTCGGCCTTCGGGTTTAGGGTTTAGTGCCTGGCTCCCGTCACTTCACGGTGTTGACCAGCGGCGCCAGCCCATGAATGCGCACCTCGAGGCGATCACCGGACTCAATCGGTCCCACCCCGCTCGGGGTCCCGGTGAGGATCACATCACCCGGCAGCAGCGTCATGTTGGTTGAAATAAAGCTGACCAGATGGAAGCAATTGAAGATAAGCTGGCGGGTATTCGAATTCTGGCGCAGTTGACCGTTCTGGAAAAGCTGGATGGTCAGTTCGTGTGGGTCGATCTTCGTCTCCACAAACGGGCCCAGGGGAGTGAAGGTATCGAATGATTTGGCTCGGGTCCACTGGCTCTCGCCGCTCTGAATCGTCCGGTCACTGATATCCTGCGAGGCGGTATAGCCAAAAATGTACCGTGCCGCTGCCGAAGGAGTCACGTTGCGCACCCGCCGCCCAATCACGATCGCCAGCTCCGCTTCGAAATCTGTTCGGTGCTGCGGAAAAGGAATCTCGATTTTTCCGCCATCCGAGAGCAGCGAAGTAGTTGCTTTGATCCAAATCAACGGCTCTTTCGGCAACGGCTTATTGGATTCACGGGCATGGTCCGCATAATTCAACCCCACCGCGATGATCTTCGTGGGAGCGACGGGTGTCAAAGTCCGGAGCCCTTTGGGTTGGGTCGGTTTCTTGTCAAACGACGGTGATCCAAACGGATCCCCGTTCAGACGGAAGACCTCGCCGTCCACAACCTTGGCGAAAAAGATCTCGTCGCCCCTCTGAAATCGACCAATCGCTGCCATAGAGCCTGTGTTGTGTAACAAACCGCCCCGCCCCTGAGCAAGGCGAAATGGTGGGGCCCGAAAGCACCGAAACCCGAAATCCGAATCGGTGCCCTCCACGAGCGAAGTTGGATTCCGCAGGCCTTCGGATTTCGGCCTTCGGCCGCCTCCCGAAGTAAGAGCAGACAATCGTGTGTGGCAGGGGCGTATTCGGGTTAGCGATGCGGCAGTCGGCCTGCCTATCTTAAGTCACCTCAAAGATTGTCTCGACATTGGGGAGCAACTCAGTTTAGACGGTTGCCTGATTCCGGTTGTAAGCGTGGGTTATCGGCGTGTGCGGGCCTCTCCGCCGGTCGAAAGGCGCAGGAGTATAATCCGGGACCCACGAAGCCTGCTTGGAAGTAATAGTACGAACGTAAATTGGCAGATCAAAGGAGGGTTGTAAGAACACCATTAGCGTTTCTTGAAAAGGTATTGGAGCTATCGTTCGAGTGCCTCACTCACTTGAAACAAGAAAGATTTCTGAAATTATTTTGAAAGATTTTACCAACCCCAGCGAACTCAGCTTGTGAGCGACAAAAGTCTGGGCTGGTGGAAGACCGCCGCGAGGTGGGGAGACGTACATTTATGAGCATCGGAATATCTAGGCAGCTTACGAGGAAGCACCGGCTGATCGGGGGGGTTATCGCGGCTGCCTCGCTGGCATCCATGGCCGACGCCCAGCTGATCGACCGAACAATGGCTCCGAACGTTTTGAACGAAGGAATAGCCAAGTCGTTAACGGATGAGATAGGCATGGGCCGGGGCGACATTTACACGCCGGGCTCCTCGGCGTTTATCATTGCGCGGGATCCGT
>JANXQE010000640.1 GCA_025356925.1 Limisphaerales bacterium
GCGTCTCGCGTTCGACCAGGGCGCCGATCGCGCCCTGCGCGGCGGCACCTTGAACGAAGGCCATGCCGTCGAAATTCGGACCGCGTAATCCGACGAACAGCGCGCCGGGCTTCATTGTGGCAATCTGCGTTCACGACCAAGTGGTAACCACCGAGCGTGTTGCTCGGGCAGGCTGGCCCGCTGACCGAAATGGTATAAGCCTGAAAAGGGACCAGATCAACAGTGTTGGTTGGCGTTGTCAGTTCGTAACTCGGACAATAGCAATGGTCATTCGTGCAAACAAGGTTGTCCGTCTGCACAGTCCTGCCAGCCAGCGTGACGGACACCCGGCCTGCCACCACCGTTCCCGTGCCCCAAAAGCTCACATTGGTGCGCGCGGCCTGCAACGGCAAGTCCAAGAGCAAGAGAGCGGCTAGCACCCAAAGTAATAGGCCGGAGAAGATCGTTTTTGTATTCATATTCAATTCCTTAAGTTGCTTGCTTTAAGAGAGTTATTTCAGTGGCGTATAAACCCGCAGGTTAATCAGGTTGTTCGTGTCGGCGATGCTTCCGGCGATGCGGGGATTGCGGCCTTGGAGGATTTCCAGGTAATCGCTGACTCCATCACCATCGGTATCGGCGGTTCGCCAGTCGGTTTCCCCAGGATCGACAAAACCGTTCCCGTTCAGGTCTTCTAAATAGTCAAAGAGACCGTCTCCATCAAAATCCGCCGGGAGGCCCGTGGACAGGTCGATGGCTACATAGTGCAGCCCGATATCGACGATGGAATTTGTCTCTTTAACTTGATTGGTAGTCGTACAAAAGTGGTAGAGGCCAGAGTTGGTCGCGTTGCGGCTCCCCACGTTTATGAAATTGCTGTTGGTGGGTTGGAAATAAATCCCCAAAACTCCTGTCTGATAAGTGAAGCCATTTGTAATCACCACGTCGCTCGTTCCATTGGTCAACCGCTGCAAGGTCGAGGCTGTATAAATGTAGCCATTGTTGCCGTTCGTGATTGCGTTGCTGTTTTGCGTGAGGATGGCGGTGTCAAAGGCGTTGTCGAACCAAGTCCAGTTATTCGTGCTCACCGGGGACAATTTTATGCCGCCATTCTTGAACAGGTTGTTGCGCGCATGGAGAGCCAAAGGATCACTCCCGGTGCCGAGAATATTGGTGGTGCGCTCGAACAAGTTGTTGGTCAAGCTCAGGGCCCGTGTGCTTGCCCCATTGGTGTTCCACGTCAAGCCGCCGCCCAAAAGACTGCAATCTTGCAAAGCCAATACTCCCATCTGGCTGCCGCCGGAAAATTGCGCGCCTCCTTTAGAAAGCAAGGGAAGGTCGGTGAACCGGAGCCGCGCTTCGGGCATTGCGCCAGAAACCAGGTCGTCGGCGAAGAGGGCGGTTTTGGCATTCGTCGAGCCGCCTTGCTCCTGCACAGATTCGATGCGAAGAAGCCGATTGAGGTTAATGGGTGAACCCACACTGTTCAAATGGCTTCCCGTCTGCATTTTCAAGCCGATGCTGCCGGAAATTCCCACGGCCACGCTGCCGGTCAGGGTTAAGGTGGCATTAGTGAGGATCACTCCCCCGCTCAAGATGAAATCCAGCGGGTCTATATGAAAACCTTGGTCCGGGAGGTCAGTGTCGCGTTGGGCTTGAGGAGACAGAACCGTATCCACGGTGATGCTGTTCGTGAGCACGATAGGCGGGTAAGTGGTCCGCTGTCTTAAGTCAGCAGCGAGGGTAGCATTGATATTCGTCGTGCCGGAATTTCTGTAAGGACTATTATTGGCGAGATAGGCTGAACTGCCGCCGACGGTTTGGAACGGGTTCGAGCTGGCGGTCGAGTTGCTGGAACCGCCAGAATACCCCGTATCATAGATGCTATAGAGGAGGCTGTTGGTGAGATAAAGCGTAGCGTTGCCGCCATTGGTCAGGGCGTTGGCGGAATTGACCGTGACATTCTCTCCCCTGGCTGTGATGTTATAGCCGTTGATAAAGTGGATCGAGTTGAGCGCGAGGACATTTCTTAAGAGGACATCCGAAGAGTAATTCGCCGAAATCACATTGGAACAGTTGTAAAACTGGGAGTTGCTTACCAGGTGGCCTGTCCCGGAGGCGGTGTGGTAATACCCCACCCCGTTTTGGGCATAGAGAAAGCGCGCGTCGTGGAGGCTGGAAAGCACGCCCGAGGAACCGGCGTCAAAGTAAAGGCCGTAAACGCCATAATAGCCGCTTGGATTCTGCTGGGTCTGATCAATTCCTTGGCCGATGGTCTGGTCATCTTCGGCCGTGAACAGGGCTGGGTGAAATGGGGACGTGTTACAAAGCAAGGTAGCACCGGACCCGCTGATGGAAATCTGCGCTGAACCTGCTTTGGCCAGCTTGATGACCGAACTTTCCAAAGTATTTGTGCCAGAAAGAGTTACAGCTGAGGAAACCCAGTAAGTCTGATCTGCTTTGAAGGTAAAATTCGTTTGGGTTATTATGGTTATATAGTCCCACAGGAGCGCTTTAGACTCCTTCCTGACAACCGCCGCCTGCCGGTTGGACGGCTCTTTGAGCAATCGCGGCTTGCTGGCTTTTGCGGCCTGCGCCCCTGTTCCACCGGCGACAGTGGAGAGAAGTCCAGATGATATTGGATCTGAATGCTTTGGCGGCAGCGAGGCCAGGAATTGGGCCCGAGGCGTTGAAATTCTTGGCTTCGCTTGAGCCAGCCCTTCGTCTTTAGCGTTTGGCTTGCTTAGGGCAGCGGTGGGAAGGGTATCCAGCAAAGGCTGAACGGTCGCATACTCGATCGATTCTACCAGGAAATATCTAAATAATCCGGTGGTTTCATCTCTGGTCGTGACCCATTCCTTGCCCACGGGAACCTCTTGCCCCACGTCTATGCCGGCCTGCCGAATGGCGTCTGAATCGATCAGAAAGGCGGTCCCATGTCCAAATTGCATCGTGCCAAAGCTCAGGAAGTCGTCTTTAAAATCAGGTTCTGAAAGATTTTTTCTGACGTCACTGTCTAGCTCCTGGTAGATGAAGGACGTAGTTCTGAAGCTGGGTGTCGGGGGATCAAACAGCTCGTGCCAAACTTGAATTCGTACGGTATTCGGGTTCAGTTTGTAAATGGCTGGAGAAGGCAATTGCGAACGAATCGCCACGTCGGCTTCAAACGAAGCACGTTTGTAGGTATAAATAATATCCGCATTGATCTTATCGGTGAAGGAATTGGTATAGATGACGCGATTGCCTCGAACGACGCCGAGCGAATCCTTGGTCTCACAAAAAAGAACGCTCTTGCCGGAGCCATAATCCAGATAGGCCAACCCCAAAAGTCTGGACTGAAAGACGTGGCCCTCAGGATCAGTGTAGCTAAGCGCTGGGAAATCGGTGATGGACGGGCTGAACCGAGCGGTATGCTGGCCTTGCTCCGCTACGCCGTTACCATTCTGATCGATGAGAATCTCCTCCTTGGATTCCAGTAGGTCTCCAGTTTGCGAAATATAATACATACCCGTCCCCAGCTCGGTGTAGGTTCCCCCGGTGGCCGTCTGGATGACCCGGTGATGAAGCCCTCGCTCCACTATGACGGGCGTGGCAGCACCTGCGATTTGCGCATCGGCCGCGCGTGTTGTTGGGGAGAGCGCGAGAAGCAGCAGGAGCATTACAATGAGGGCGTGGGAGCGCTGGCTTCCTCGCCAGCGAGGTGGTGTCGAGGAGAACTCGCCGCCAGGGATGCCGGCGCTCCCGGGGTTGCGGCGGGGCCTGAGGGGCCGCTGGTCATGCACAGCGAGTTCGGGCCGCGCAGGGATGTTGAGGGTTGGGTTCAGTGTCATAATTCCATTAATTTGATCGCAAGATTGCGCTTGGGTTTTTGGCGAGCGGGGCTGGCAAGCCTGAGAGCGCCGGTGCCCCGCTGGCGTGTCGGTGGGAACCTGCCGGCGCGACGCCAGCGCTCCCAGGGAGGTCTTCTCCTCGTTTTGCCGCAAAATCGGGCCGGCCGGCTTCTAACTCGTCACTGCCCTGACGAAAAGCGGCGATGGCAACCGCGTTTTCTTTGGGAGTTCCATGAGAAATTAACTCCGAGCACATCCTCTGAAATTTTGCGAGGCAACTCTTGAGGGCAAAGCGCGGTGGTGATTTGCGTTTGGCGTCTGGATTATAGTGGGCTAACAAGGCTCCTTGCCCTTTTGGTGAAGTTGCTTGAGCACTGTCAAAGAGGTCCCGCCGCTGGAGGCGCACTTGGCCAGACGCGCCAGCCATGCGCTCGTTTCGCCGGGGGCGAGCATCCATCACCGTTGGCGCCAAAGGGCGCGTTTTTTTCCCATTCACAGGCATCCGTTTCCTGCCCCTAACCGCATGTCTTAACTTCCTGACCCAGGGACCAAAGCGGGCCAGCCCCGCCGCTACACATTATGACAGTGAAGGAACCGCGTTGCAGTTCAAATCAGGTGTCAAGGGCACAGTCTTGATCTGCGGAGGCAATTCTGTCAAGAGAAAGTTTTAAAATAAATTCCCACCATTCCGCCGCCACAATTCTCCTCGAAGGCACATTGCGCCCCTTCGGGCCTTTGGATTTTGTGGACTGGATACGCTATAGACATTTCACTCCTATGGGGTTCCAGCCTGTAAGCGAGGCATCCGTTTCGCTCGGCCCCCAAAAACGGCAGCGGAAGCATTGCTGTCCTTTTCTCTTTACCAGCCTGTCTCATTCCGGCGCATGGCCAAATGCTTTAGCAGGAACAGAGGGAGGCGGATGGCCTGTTCCCTTCGGCCTGGGGATGGGGGAGTG
>JANXQE010000642.1 GCA_025356925.1 Limisphaerales bacterium
AGCCGCCGGGCGCCAGCAGCCGCGGCCATGGCTCAGGCCGGAAAGGGGCTGGCGGAGGCGCACCCCACCGGCAAGCCTACCTGAAGAGCGACAGTTTTCAGTCGGTGAGCACGTTCTCGTAATCCGAAGTCGGGTCAAAGCAGGCCGGAGGCTGCAGGCTGTAGCCGGAGGCTATCACTGCTTGCGCAACGAGCTCAGGAGACCGTTCAACACTTTGGAGGTTTCTACGGTCAGGGCCGACAATTCCCGATGCGCTTGCTGGGGGAGGAAACCCAGACGAAAGGACAGACCACGACCTAGGAAGCTTTCTGCGAGCTCAATGTATGGCTGAGAATATATCATATCATCATATCAAGATATGTTGATTTAGAACTTGCACCCAGCGTTGCCTGCGGGTAGATTTCGCGTCGAAGCCGATTCGGACGGGCTAAACCTCCGCACCGGCACGGCATTCGATAACGCGACAAAGTTGCACCATGAGCCTTGAAGTGAATAAAGCGACGGAACTGGAGCGGCTGCTGCGCGAGCGCATCATGGTCATGGATGGTGCCATGGGCACCATGATCCAGAGCCATCACCTGGAGGAGGCTGATTTTCGCGGGGAAAGATTCAAAGACTGGCACAAGGATGTCAGGGGCCTCAACGATCTGCTCAACTTGACCCAGCCTTCCGTCATTGAAGAAATCCATCACCAGTATCTCGAGGCAGGCGCGGATATTATCGAAACCAACACCTTTAACGCCCAGGCGATTTCCCTCTCGGATTACGGCATGGAATCGCTCGCGTATGAAATGTCCAAGGCTGGATCCCGATGCGCCCGGGGCGCCGCGGATCAGGTTATGGCTTCCCAACCCGGCCGAATTTGTTTTGTGGCCGGCGCCATCGGGCCCACCACCAAGACGTCTTCGATTTCGACCGATGTCAATAATCCAGCCGCGCGCGGAGCCACTTTCGACGAAGTGGCCAGTGCGTACTACGATCAGGCCCGTGGGTTGCTGGACGGCGGTGCCGACCTCCTTTTAGTCGAAACGATTTTCGATACCCTGAATGCTAAAGCAGCGTTTTTCGCGATTCTCCAGCTTTTTGAAGAGCGCGGGATCGCTGCGCTTGCCTATGGGGAGCGTCCCAGGCCAGACCAGCGCGTCGTCCCTATTCTGGCTTCGGTAACGTTCATTCAGGCGGGCAGCAATCGAGGGGTTACGGGTCAAACCGTGGAAGGGTTCTGGAACTCTGTTTCACACGTCCCTCTCCTCTCGGTCGGGATGAACTGCGCCCTGGGGCCCAAAGAAATGCGGCCGCTCATTGAGGAATTGGCCGGCCTGGCGCCGATTTATTTGAGCTGCTATCCCAATGCGGGGTTGCCCAATCCCCTGCTTCCCACCGGGTTTCCCGAAACCCCTGAAACCTTGGCCCCCCAGCTCGGGGAATGGGCGCAAAACGGCTGGCTTAACCTGGTGGGCGGCTGCTGTGGCACAACGCCCGCCCATATTAAACTCATCGCGCACGCTGTGCGCGGCCTGCCGCCGCGTGTGCCGCCGCCGGTTGTGCCCTACACCCGGCTCAGCGGACTTGAACCACTGACTCTGCGGCCGGAAACCAACTTCGTGAACATCGGCGAGCGCACGAACGTCACCGGTTCGCCCCGGTTCTCCAAGCTCATTCTGGCCGGCGATTTCGAAGCGGCGGTTACGGTCGCCAAGCAGCAAGTCGAAAACGGCGCGCAAATTATCGACGTCAACATGGATGAGGCGATGCTCGACTCAGAAAAGGCGATGACCACTTTTCTGAACCTCGTCGCTTCCGAACCGGATATCGCCCGGGTGCCGGTGATGATCGACAGCTCAAAGTGGTCGGTCATCGAGGCCGGGCTCAAATGCGTCCAGGGCAAAGGAGTGGTCAACTCGATCAGCCTCAAGGAGGGTGAGGAAAAATTTAAACATCAAGCCCGGCTGGTCCGCCGTTACGGCGCGGCCGTGGTGGTCATGGCTTTCGATGAAAAGGGCCAGGCGGATAGCTTCGAACGAAGGATTGAAGTTTGTGAACGGTCTTACCGGATTTTGACGCAGGAAGTCGGATTTCCGCCGCAGGATATCATCTTCGATCCAAACGTGCTGACCCTCGCCACCGGCATGGAAGAACACAATAATTACGCCGTTGATTTCATCCGCGCCACGCATTGGATCAAGCAAAACCTCCCCCTGGCCCGCGTGAGCGGCGGCATCAGCAATATCTCGTTCTCGTTCCGGGGCAATAATGCAGTGCGCGAAGCGATGCACTCGGCATTTCTGTTTCATGCCATTAAAGCCGGGCTCGATATGGGGATCGTCAATGCCGGGATGCTCGCCGTTTATCAGGAAATCCCCAGGGACTTGCTCGAACTCGTCGAGGACGTATTGCTCAATCGCCGTGCCGACTCCACCGAACGCCTGGTCAAGTTCGCCGAGACTGTTAAAGCGCACGGCAAGGCCGAAGTCGTGGAAGACGCATGGCGCAGCGGCAGCGTGGAGGAACGGCTCAGTCACGCCCTCGTAAGAGGGATTGTCGATTTCATCGAACAGGACACTGAAGAGGCTCGCCAAAAATACGGCCGTCCCCTCTCCGTGATCGAAGGCCCTTTAATGGCCGGGATGAATGTCGTCGGAGATTTGTTCGGCGCGGGCAAAATGTTTCTGCCGCAGGTCGTCAAGAGCGCGCGCGTGATGAAAAAGTCGGTGGCCCGTCTGTTGCCGTACATGGAGGCCGAGAAAAAAGCGTCGGGCGGCCACCGCGCTCAGGGTCGGATCGTCATGGCTACCGTCAAGGGCGACGTTCATGACATCGGCAAGAATATCGTCGGGGTGGTGCTCGGGTGCAATAACTACGAGGTTATCGACCTTGGCGTTATGGTTCCGACCGAGAAGATTCTCGAGACTGCGCGAGAGAAAAACGCGGACATCATTGGCTTGAGCGGGCTCATTACGCCGTCGCTCGATGAGATGATCCATGTTGCTAAAGAGATGGAACGGCGGGGATTGACCACGCCGCTGCTCATCGGCGGCGCGACCACCAGCAAAGCCCATACCGCCGTTAAAATTGCTCCGGGCTATTCCAACCCCGTGATCCACGTGCTGGACGCCTCTCGTGCTGTCGGTGTGGTCGGAAGTTTGATCAATCCCGCCCTCAAGGACGCGTTCGCCGAGAACCTCCGCCTGGAGTACGAGAAGGTCCGCGCCCACCACGCTGAACAACGCGCCGCTCCCCTGCTCTCTCTCGAAGAGGCGCGCCGACGCCACACACCCGTGGATTGGACTGGAATAGCTGTCTCCGCCCCGGAGTTCACCGGCTGGCGCGTGCTCTCCTCGGACCAGGCTCAGCCTGTCGCAAATCAGGGCAGCCATCGGTTCATTTCGCTCGATGAGCTCGTTCCGCTGATCGACTGGTCGCCATTCTTTCATACCTGGGAAATGCGAGGGCGCTACCCAGCCATCCTCGAAAACGTTGAAGCGAAAAAACTGTTCGATGATGCGCAAGCACTCCTCGGTCAAATCGTCAGCCAGCGCCTTCTGACCGCCCGAGCCGTGTACGGGTTTTTCCCGGCTAATGCGGTGGGAGATGATGTGGAGCTATATACTGATGAATCCCGCACCAAAGTCCTGACCACCTTCCATTTTCTCCGGCAGCAAATGAGCAAACCCGCGGGCCAGTTCAACCATTGCCTGGCTGATTTCGTCGCTCCCAGGTCGCCCGGTCCTTCCAACGTGTTGCTCGCGGATTATTTGGGCGCCTTCGCCGTCACGGCGGGATTCGGTACGGAAGAACTCTGCCGCAAGTTCGAGCAGGATCACGATGATTATAACTCGATCATGACCAAGGCCCTGGCCGACCGCCTGGCCGAGGCTTTCGCTGAATACCTGCATAAGCGCGCGCGCGAAGAATGGGGTTTTGGCAAAGATGAAAAGCTCTCGAACGCAGATCTCATCCGTGAGAAATACCGCGGTATCCGCCCCGCGGCGGGCTACCCTGCCTGCCCCGACCACACGGAGAAATTAACCTTGTGGAAGCTGCTCGAGGTCGAGGCCAGCACCGGCATCAAGCTGACCGAAAGCTGTGCCATGTGGCCCGGCGCAAGTGTCAGCGGACTTTATTTTGCTCATCCGGAATCCAAATACTTCGCCGTGGGCAAACTCGGACGTGATCAGGTCCTGGATTATCATTTGCGGAAGGATTTGGATCTCCAGACGGTCGAGCGCTGGCTTGGACCTTATCTCAACTACGAACCGGGGCCCACCGTCTCGGAGGCCAACCCAGTGACCGCCTGCGCTTGTGGCGTGGCCCACGCCCCACGGCCGTTTGCCGTCTCCCAGCAAAGTGACGGCGCTTGACCCGCCCAAGCCTTATCTCACCCACGGCGTCAGGGCGACCGCTCCATTGCGTCAACCTGCCCCTTGGTGTCAGAGTGTATCCATGTTGGCAATCGTTCGCATCGGAACCGTGCTGGCCGTCATGGTGCTGCTTAACCTCATCGGCCTTACCATCGCCGCTTTTCTGATCCTTCGCCGCAAATAGCTCGACTCACCGAGACGATCACTCGCCTGCTTTGGCCGCCCACCCCAAAATCGCTAGGAACGAGTTTGGCGATCGAAGGAAACAATTCATCCATGGGTTGGCTCGACCCTTCACGCCAATATCGAAGAATGGGTATTCTTACAACTGGTCCGTGGTCCGACCGCGAGCGGACGCTTATTCAAACTCACTCTTCTGCGGGACGATCTTTTTGCCTTCAGCGTCGGGCGGCTCTGCGCGAAGCAACTTAACTTCGTCTGGTTTGATCTCCAACCCAGCATTCCCAAAGGAATTGTAAACAAAGGTCAGGACATTGGCGATCTCGTCGTCACCGAGCGGAAACTTAGGCATGCTGTTGTTGAACTTCCGGCCATTGACAATCAGTTCGCCCTGCCGGCCGTTGATGACAATTTTAACGGCGCGGGTTTTGTCAGCATTTAAAAAGTCCGAGCCGGCCAGAGGCGGGAACACATTGGGCAGGCCCTGGCCTGTCGGTTGATGACAGGCTGCGCAAATGGACGTAAACAAGCGCCGGCCGAGCTCAATTCTCTCGGTTTTGGATTTGGGCGCGCCGGGGGGTGGTTTAACCCCCTGGAACCCGCCCTCAGCAACCCAATTCCGGATCGTTAAGCGCTCTTCGTCGGTAAGGGCGAACGATTCAGGACTGTTCGCGATGGGCATTGATTCCTTGAAATAAATCCCCTTCCAACTATCCCATACCCGTCTTTTGATCTCCCAGCGGTCTGTATAGGCGGTCCGGTAATCAAGCCAGTTATAGACAAACCGCGCT
>JANXQE010000730.1 GCA_025356925.1 Limisphaerales bacterium
TTGCAACTTCACCTCGTGAACCGACCGATGGTCCGAAGGTTTTGGAGTGCGCCAGTTCTGTGGCGCTTTGCAGGGCATCGAAAGCGGCGGAGAGCCGCCGCACTCCAAGACGCTGCCGCGGATGACCTGGCCCCGCTTGCGCTTCATGGCCCTAATGCTTGCGAACTCTCCACGCGGGATTGGAATTTGACTGGTGAGGGTCGGGCGATTCCCGAATAATTTGGTGCGTGCCGAAATGGTGCAAAACGATAATTGCGGTTCTGCTGCTGCCCGTCTGCGCGGGGGCAAGCACGGCATTATGGAGAGTAATCCGCGTCAGTGGCAACGCCGACACCATCTGGGTCGCGACCTTGTCCGGCGCGGCTTGTTGGCTGGTGATCTATCTGCTCTTGCCGAAGCCGATGTGGGTCTATGTTTTCGGCCATGAGCTGACCCACGTGGTGTGGACCTGGCTGATGGGGGGAAGAGTGAAAAAATTCAAGGCCTCGGCGAAAGGTGGCCACGTGGTGGTAACGAAGAACAATTTTATCATCGCCCTGGCACCTTACTTCTTCCCGTTATACGCGGTTGTGGTGGGCTTGCTGTTCCTGGCGGGAAGCTGGCTATGGAACTGGAGCGGGTATACCGTGTGGTTCCATCTCTTATTGGGCGCGAGTTATGGTTTCCATCTGACGCTGACCTGGCACATCTTGAAGAACACCCAAACGGACATCACCGAACAAGGTTACTTGTTTTCCGCAGTGGTCATTTTTCTGGGGAACGTCTGCATCTTGCTGCTCGTGATCCCGCTGCTGGCGGAACAAGTGAAGCCGCTGGCAGGCTTGCAGTGGTGGGCCAACGGCACGTGGGACGCGTTCCAGAACCTCGCGCGGCTCTGGTGAACGGCGCGTCAGTAATCGCATCGTCGAGCAGCAAAAGTACAGTTCTGTCTTGAAATGCTCTGGCAGTTCAGGCGAAATGCCCAAGCGGAACGACTCTGAAGCTATGGATTTAGGCGACATTCTGACCAAAGAACAGATCATCACCGATTTGCGCGCCACCAACCGCTGGGAGGCGATCGATGAGCTGATCAATAATCTGGTCACCACCGGCAGGATTAAGCCCGAACACCATGAGGCGATCGCCGCGGTCGTCAAGAAGCGCGAATCCTCGATGAGCACGGGCATCGGTTTTGGCATCGGAATCCCCCACGCCTCCACGGATTTGATTTCCGAAGTCGTCGGTGCCCTGGGCCGATCCAAGAGTGGGGTTAGCTTCGACGCGCTGGACAATCAGCCGGTGAACCTGGTGATGCTCTTTCTGGTGCCACAAGGCCAATTCCAAAAGCACTTACATACCTTGGCCAACATTGCCAAACTCCTGCACAAAGCCGAGTTCCGCCAGGCCCTCGAACAGGCCCCCGATGCCGAGACGATGCTGCGGATCATCCGCGAACAGGGCAGAAAGTAGCCGGAACCCCTTTGCTTCCTCAAAAGATAATCCAGCAACGCCTCCAAAAGGCGATCCAGCTTGTTCTCTCGGATGCGGAAATGGCCAGTGTTCTGGTCCAGCCTTGTCCAGACCCTAAGTTTGGCGATTACCAAGCCAACGCCCTGATGGGCTTAGCGAAAGTGCGGAAGATGAATCCGCGCCAATTAGCGGCCGAGGTGCTGGCCAAACTGGACGTCGGGGATTGCTGTCAAAAAATCGAAATCGCTGGGGCGGGGTTTTTAAATTTTCACTTGTCCGCGACTGCGATCGCTCGAACTCTGGGGTCAGCGGCGGCCGGTGAGCATCTGTTTTTCGAGAAGACCAAGGAGCCCAAAACGGTCGTCATTGATTTCAGCTCACCCAATGTGGCCAAGCCGATGCACGTGGGCCACATCCGCTCGACGGTCCTGGGGGATGCGTTGTCTCGAGTGGCGCGGCTGCTCGGCCATCGGGTCATCACCGACAATCATCTGGGCGATTGGGGAACCCAATTCGGCATGCTGCTGGTCGGTTGGAAAACCATCCTCGATTCCAAGCGAATTCAGTTTGATCCGCTGGGAGAGATGGAGCGGATCTACAAGGAAATCAGCAGGCGCTGTGATCCCGACAAACCAGGCTTCGATCAACCGACGCTGGACTCCGCCCGGGGCGAGTTGGTCAAACTCCAAGCCGGAGATCCGCAGAACCTGGGCATCTGGACAGAGATGATCCGACTGTCCCAGGCACAGTTCGAAGCGATCTATGGCCGGCTTGGGGTCCGTTTTGATCACACCCTGGGAGAAAGCTTTTACAACTCGCGCCTGGCCTCGGTGGTCAGCCAACTGATGACAGCCGGGGTGGCGACGGAGACGCGCGGCGCCAAGGCCGTTCTTTCTGACGAGTCCCTCCCTCCGAAGGAAGATCCGTTCCTGGTTCAAAAGGAAGGCGAATGGGTGCCCAATCCGTTCATCATTCAAAAACAGGACGGAGGGTTTAACTATGCCACAACCGATCTTGCGACGCTGGCGTATCGCCTGGAAACCTGGCAGGCCGACGAGGTGATCTATGTCACCGATGGACGGCAGCAATTGCACTTCCGCCAGCTCTTTGCCGCGTTCCGGAGGTGGCATCCGGAGGTCAGGACCAAGCTGGCCCACGTTTGGTTTGGATCAATCCTGGGAGAGGACGGCAAACCTTTTAAAACCCGCTCAGGCGAAACAGTCCGACTTTCGGACCTGCTCGATGAAGCGGAGGAGCGAGCCTTAAGGGTGGTCTCCGAAAAGAGTCCGGACCTGCCCGAGACCGAGCGCCGGGAAATTAGCCGGGTAGTGGGGATCGGGGCGGTAAAGTATGCGGATCTCCTTCCAAATCGTCAGAGCGATTATGTTTTCAGTTGGGATAAGTTATTGGCGTTAAATGGCAATACCGCCCCTTACCTGCAATACGCCTATGCGCGAATCTGTAGCATTTTCCGCAAAGGCGGACTGAACGCCAGCGAACAACGAGCGTCAAATTCCGAATTACGCATCACTGAGCCCCAGGAAATCGCGCTGGCCAAAAAATTGTTCAACTTTGGATTGGTCCTGGATGCGGTTGTTCAAGAGAATCGTCCGAACTTTCTCTGCAACTACTTGTATGAACTCGCGGGCCAGTTCACCTCGTTTTACGAGAATTGTCCGGTGCTTAAATCCGAACCTGACGTAAGGGAGAGCCGGCTTTCTCTGTGCCGCTTGACTGGCAAAGTTATGCATCAGGGCTTGACCCTACTCGGGATCGAAACGCTGGAGCAAATGTGAGCGCTCGGGAGGGGTCGAGCGGGACGAATTTAGATGCTCAACAACAGGCCGGGCGCACGCAGATTGAAACCTGCTCTCCGAAGACCGGACGCCTTTAGCTCAGCCGCATGGGCATGACAACGTAGAGGAATGGACCGTTAATTTTCAAGACCCCTGGGCTGAGCTCGTCGATGAGCTCGATAAACACCTCATCATTCGTCAAAGCATTGAGAGGATCGATCATGTACTTGGGATTGAACGCGATGGCCATTTCGGGGCCCTTGTAGTTCACGGCCAGACTTTCCTTCGCTTCTCCAACCTCCGGTGAATTTGCGGTGATTTCCAGTTTGTTTTTTCCAAAGCTGAGCTTGACCGAGTTTGATTTCTCACTCGTCATTATTTCCGCCCGGCGAAGGGCGTGCAGGAATTCCTCACGCACCAACGGAACGCGCTCTTTGGTTTCCGCCGGGATCACCTGACGGTAATTCGGGTAACTGCCCTCGATCAACTTCGTCACGATCAGAATGGAAGATCCCTTTTCATCCTTGAGCTTGAAGGAGGCCTGGTTTTCCGCATACCGGAGTTCAACCTCTCCTTTATCCTGCAGAAGCCGGTTGAGCTCGTTCACGGTCTTGGCCGGCACGATGAATTCACCGTGACTCTTTTCTTCAATATCAATTTCCTCATCGACCAGCGCCAACCGACGCCCATCGGTGGCCACCATCGTCATTTTGTGATCCTTCAGACTGATGAAGATGCCGTTCAATACGTAACGGGATTCGTCGGTAGAGATAGCGAATGACGTTTTTTTCACCATTCCTCTGATAGTTTCCTGTGACAGGACAATCTTTTTATCCTCGATAAACTTGGGCATGGGCGGAAATTCATCGGCGCTCAATCCGTTGATTTTATAAAAGGAGGGTCCAGAACGAATGCTGCAAGCATTCTTATCGTCCACTTCGAGGTCGATCTCCGAGTTGCTGAGTTCTCGCACGATGCCAAACAGTCTTTTCACAGGCACAGTCGAGGCCCCCGGCTTCTTCACCTTTGCCTCGACGGAACAGGCAATGGTCACATCCAGGTCGGTTGCGGTCAGTTCCAGCCTATCTCCTTCGGCACGGAGCAGCACGTTCGAGAGAATCGGCAAGGTCGTGCGCGTGCTGACCACATTTTGCACCGCCTGCAAGCCATTGATGATTTGCTCCTTGGAAATGGTCAGATTCATTGCGTGCTTATTATATTCTTCTTTAGATCAGAAAAGCTATCCGTATTAAGGCCTGTGAATAAGGCAAACAACCACCCTTGTCAAGGGGACGGCAAGGACTTACGCAAATTCTGATCACCGCAACACTCGCCAATGACGGTCGATGAAAACCAGGAACTGGTGGTTGTTCGCATTGGTCACAAGTCGTTAACAAGATAACTGAGCTTTATCCAGAGGGTTATTGGTGTCGGCGCGATCGGAAAATGACCTCGGGCAGGATCTTTTCAACATAATCGACTTCTTCGGAGGTCGATTCCCGACCGAGGGAAAAGCGGACCAGTGAGTTTTGAAGCTCCGGTCCGATTCCGAGCGCGCGGATGACGTGGGACGGCTCCAGCGAGCCGGCTGAGCACGCCGAACCACTGGAGGCGCAAATGCCCTCCAGATCCAGGTTGGCGAGCAGCGCGATGCTGTCGGTGCCGCGGACCACAAACGCAATTGTGTTGGCCAGCCGATGTTCGAGCGAACCAACCCTCGTTACTCCTGCGAGATCCTCCAAGGATCGAATCAGCTGAGCACTTAATGGTAAAAGCATTTCCCGGCTGAAGATCGGCTTTCGCACGAACAGTTTGAGCGCTTCCAGCAGACCGATGATGCTGGCCAGATTTTCCGTACCGGCGCGCCGTTCATTCTCGTGTCCCCCACCGAGGAGGATCGGATCGGGCAAAAGCGGAGATTTAACAAACAAAGCTCCGGCGCCTTTTGGACCGTAAAATTTATGCGCGCAAATGGAAACCAGGTCCGCGTTAAACTGATGAATATCCTGGAACGGCTCTTTGCCGAACCACTGGACGGCATCAGTGTGAAAGAGGACCTCGCGTTCCCGGCAGACGGCGCCGAGCTGAGTCACCGGCTGAATGGTTCCAATCTCGTTGTTGGCGGCCATAATTGAAACGAGGATAGTGTCCGGCCTGATCGCTTTTAGCAGGGACTCTACCGACACCCTTCCGTCACGATCCACAGGCAGGTGAGTCACCTCGAATCCTTCCTTTTTCGCAAGATAGCCACAGGCGTGAAGGACCGCATGGTGCTCGACGGCAGTGGTAATGATGTGCTGGCCCCGGGGCTTCAAATGGCGAGCGGTGCCCAAAACCGCCAGATTAGCGCTCTCGGTACCGCCGCTGGTAAAAACGAGTTCACTTGGCTTGCAGCCTAGCATTGCGGAAGCCTCATCGCGTGCCTCGTCCAGCATCGCCCTCGCGCGCCGGCCAACCTGATGAACACTGGAGGGATTTCCCCAGACCTCTGCGAAAAATGGCAGCATGGCCTCGCGTACCGCCGGATCCAGCGGGGTGGTCGCGTTGTAATCAAAGTAGATGCATCGTCCTGGGGGTAACCGGTCGGTGGAGCGCTCCGTGGGCCGCTGTTGACCGGCCATTTTTAGGGCCCAACGCTCTTTGGCGGGACTATAGGCTTCTTTCATGACGACATTTGCCCTGTTTGATCCATACTATACCCGTCAGATGAGAATTAAAAAGCAGATTGCGCCCTTGAACCGTTGACCTAACTTCCCGCCATGTTTCGACCGGCCGACTTGTTCGATTTAACTCAGACGGAACACGCCGCTCTGTTCGACGGGTGCCAATATGCCTGGGAGGCGCTGAGAAATCTCCAGGCTTACCTCAAGACGACCCTTCGGCCAGAGTTGCGAAACCATTGCGACGGGGTCGCATTTATTGGCAAAGCAGTTTTCATCGGCGAGGGCACAGTCGTCGAAGACGGAGCAATGATCAAGGGTCCTGCCATGATCGGCCGCAACTGCCAGATTCGCCACAATGCGTACATCCGCGAGCACGTGATTGTCGGCGACAATTGCGTGGTCGGGAACGCTTGCGAACTGAAACATTCGCTGTTGTTCAACCACGCGACTGTGCCGCACTTCAACTACGTCGGGGACTCGATCGTCGGGTATAAAGCGCACCTGGGCGCGGGCGTGAAGGTGTCGAACGTTAAGCTGGTCCCGGGCAACATCCTGGTCGAAGTGGACGGCAAGCCGTTTGATACTGGCTTGCGGAAGTTCGGCGCGCTCCTGGGCGACCGCGCCGAGATCGGCTGCAACGCGGTTCTGAACCCCGGCAGCATCATCGGCCAAAGCTCGGTGGTTTATCCTAACACGAACTGGCGGGGCGTGCTGCCGCCCCACAGCATCGTGAAGAACCGAACCGTGCAGCAAGTTATCTCGCGCAACGTGCTCGATCCCGCAAGATGATCAGCACCGTCGATTGCCAGCCGTCCGGCCCGGTGCTTGACCTTGTTCAGCGGGTCGAAGCTATTTTTTCGCCGAATGGCCTGTTGTCGCGTTCGAAGAATTTCGAATTTCGACCACAACAGCAACAGATGGCCGTCGCGGTGGCCCGCGCGCTCGAGCAGGGAGATCACCTGGCGGTCGAGGCTGGCACGGGGGTCGGCAAGAGCCTGGCTTATCTCGTTCCTTCAATTCTCTATGCCACGGCTCGGAAGAAAAAGGCGATCATCTCCACCCACACGATTAACCTGCAGGAGCAACTGACCCAAAAGGATCTGCCCATGCTGAAGCAGGTTTTGCCGGATGACTTCAGCTTCACCATGCTCAAGGGCCGTGGCAACTATCTGTGCACTCGCCGCCTGCAAAAGGCCATGCAGCAGTCTGGACACTTATTCACCTCGTCCGAAGGCGAAGAACTGCGCCGTATTTATGAATGGTCCAAAACCACCGCGGACGGGAGCCTCTCGGATTTCGAGGTGGAGCCAGATGCCAAGGTATGGGCGCAAGTGTGCTCGGAACGCGGGTTATGCTCACCTAAAACCTGCGGCTATCAGTCCGACTTCGCCAAACAGGCGGAGGTGTGTTTTTTCCAGCGCGCTCGCAAACGGATTCTCTCGGCCGACGTCCTGGTGCTGAATCACACGCTTTTCTTCACCCTGCTGGGCGCGTTGGAAGAAGAGGTGGAGGGCGGCATTCTGTTTCGCAATGATTTCGTCGTGTTCGACGAGGCGCACCTGATGGAACATGTCGCCTCCAAACATATCGGTCTGAGTGTCTCGAGCGGCCAGATGCGCTACGCGGTGCAACGGTTGTGGAATGCTCGAACCAAGAAGGGCCTGCTGGCCACGCTGCGCCCGGGCAATACCGTCGAGCTTGTGGATGAGTTGCTAGAGGAAGCTGACGGGTTTTTTGGCGAGGTCGAAGCGGCGTGCGAGCTCATCCGGCAGAAGGTCAAAGAGAAAGGGTCCGGAGGCGGCGAAGCCGGGGCCGATCGCAAGCGCGAGTGGAGCGAGTTGCGTATCCGCGCGCCCGAGTTGGTGCAGGATAACGTCACGCTACCTGTTCAGCGGCTGCGCGAGGCGGTAAGCGAGCTGATCAAGCTGAGTGAAGACAAAGAGATCGGGCTCGAGTTGATGGAATGTAACCGGCGGTTGGCTGAGTTGCGGGAGGCCGTCGCCATGTTCCTAAGTCAGAGCGCGGAAAATCACGTCTATTGGGTCGAGCGCAGCGGCAAAGCACAGCGCACGATCTCTCTCCATGCGGCGCCGGTTGATGTCGCTGAGTTTTTGCGCCGGCGCCTTTTTGGGAGCGATACCTCAATCATCATGACCAGCGCGACGCTTTCGGTAACGGAAAACCTGCGCACCACGGGTCCGCTCAGTGGGGCGTCCCTGGCTGGCTCCCTGAACACTCCTCGCGCCACCGGCCCGCCAAACAACTCCGGTTTGAACTATTTTGCGCGCCGTGTGGGCGCTGAGGAAGCTACCAGACTGCAGGTGGGCACCCCGTTTGACTATGACCGGCAGATGAAGCTTTTCGTCATCCGTCAAATGCCTGACCCGCGCGCGGATGATTACCGTGCAGCTCTCATCCATTGGATCGAACATTTTGTAAAGCAAACTCACGGCAAAGCGTTCGTGCTCTTCACCAATTTCAAGCTTATGCTGGAAACCAGCGAGGCCATGCAGCCATTTTTCGATAAGATGGGCATTGCGTGCCTGGTCCAGGGGACGGGCACTCCGCGCTCGCTCATGCTCGAGAAATTCAAGGATGACGTCGATTCCGTTCTGTTCGGAACGGATAGCTTCTGGCAGGGAGTCGATGTTCCGGGCGAGGCGCTTTCGAATGTCATCATCACCCGCCTGCCGTTTGCGGTGCCGGACCATCCCCTCATCGAGGCCAGAATTGAGGCAATCGAAGCCCGGGGCGGCGATTCCTTTCGCGAGTTTTCGCTTCCCGAAGCCATCCTCAAATTTCGCCAGGGCGTGGGTCGGTTGATCCGCACCAAGACCGACACCGGCATCATCGTCGTGCTGGACAACCGGGTGCTGGCCAAGCAGTACGGCCGTGCTTTTCTGAACGCCCTTCCGGCTTGCCCTGTCGAGGTGGTCTGAGTGAGCGTGCCGCCCATCACCACACCTCGACGGGTCCGCTGGGAACGTGGATGGTTTCGCGCTGGCCGGGTTGGGGCATGAACGAAGCCACCATTGGGGCTGGTTGGAAGCGAGGCTTGAGTTCGCCGGTCTCGTCCAGGAACTGCTCCCGCCAGGCGCGGTATTGGTCGAGGACCTCGTAGAACTGAGCGCGGCTAGAAACAAGCACGACCCGCTTGTTGAACTCGTTCGCCGGGCCGAAACGCTTGGCGTACCAGGGCGCCACCTTGCGGAACATGCGACAGGCGAGTTCCTCGCCGAAAATCTCAATCATTAAATCGAAATGTCGGCACATGACCTGAACCCGGGCGAAGAAAGGCGGTTCAGACAGGATTTCACCCGTTTGCAGGTAACGAAGTGTGTGTTGGAAAATCCACGGATTGTAAAACGCGCCGCGGCCGATGCTCACGCCCGCGCAGCCGGTTTCCTCAAGCATCGTGCGGGCGGCCTGGGGCGTGGTGATATCACCATTGCCAACCACGGGAATGCTCTTCACTGCCTGCACCACCGCACGAATCCCCGCCAGGTTCACCGTGCCGCCGAATCCCTGCGCGCGCGTCCGGCCGTGAACAAAGATGGCCGCCACCCCGACGTCTTCGAGTGTGCGGGCGAGGTCGGGAGCGGTGATGTTTTGGTCATCCCAGCCCAGGCGCATTTTGGCCGTGACCGGGATCTTAACGGCGTTGACCATGCCCTTGACCAGGGCCGCGGTTTTGTCCAAATCGGTCATCATCGCCGATCCGCCACCAACCCGGCAAACTTTCCTCACCGGGCAGCCCATATTAATGTCCACGGCGGCGATGCCCAAGGCGGCGACACGGACAGCAGCGTCGCGCATTTCTTCCGGCACCGAACCGAACAACTGGACCGCGAGCGGGCGATCAGCCGCGGAGGTTTCGATGAGCTTGAGGGCCTTGGCATTGCGCTCGAGCAATGATCTGGCGTTGACCAGGTCGGTGGTCGCCAGGCCGAGGCCTCCCACCTCCCGCACCGATAACCGAAACGGCAGGTTGGTGTATCCCGCCAGCGGCGAAAGGAACAGATTCGATTCCAACAGCAAAGGCCCGAGACGCATTCAGGCTGACTATAGCCGCAACCATCGAGGAGGGCGAGGTCTTACGGCTTTCCCGTCTCCGTTTCATTATTGCGCTCGCTCCGCCCGGCCATAATACTCTGCTCAAGCAGATTAGCGGCTTTTTGGTTTTCATGATCGACTGGAACATTCAATCACGAGCTCACGCGTGCGGAGCGTGCGGCCGATCGTTTCACCATCAGGAGAATTATCACACGCTGTTGTTCGACGAAAAGGCGGCCTTTCGACGCCTCGATGTTTGCCATGCCTGCTGGCAAAAGCAGTTCAGCGACGGAGCGCGCGATCGGAAAGGTTTTGTTTCCTATTGGCACGGCGTTTATGAAGCGCCACCGCCGCCGGCTGATCCCATCCAAAAGGAAACCGCCGAATCGCTGCTGCGCAAAATCATCGAGCTGAACGATCCCCAGTATATCCCCGCCGGCTACATCCTGGCGGTCATGCTGGAACGGAAGCGGCTCCTTAAAATCAAAGAACAACTCATTCGGGATGGACAGCGCGTATTCGTCTACGAGCAGCCGAAGACTGGCGACCTGTTCACAATTATCGACCCGAACCTGCAGCTCAACCAACTCGATGCCGTGCAGCACGACGTCGCCGCGCTGCTCGAGCACGGCTTCAGTCCCGCGAAAGAGCCTTTGGCCATCGGGTCCAACCCGCCGGCCGCCCTGGTTCCCGAACCGACCGGCGCTGCGTCCCAGGTTGAGCTAGCGACACCATCTACTGAAACACCCTGAATAGCTGGAGTCTGTCCCGGACTCCGCCGCCCGTTTTTCCGTGTGAGCGAATACGAAGAATTGCAAGGCCGCCTTGGCTACTCCTTTCAGGATGTCGGGTTTCTCCGGCTGGCCTTGACCCATCCGTCGGTAGCCCATGAACGAAGCGGGCCCATCCAGACCAACCAACGGCTGGAGTTCCTGGGCGACGCCGTCCTGCAGTTGGTTCTCACCCGCGAGCTTTACGAAAAATTCCCGGCCTTCGGCGAAGGGCCGCTTACCAAAGCCCGAGCCCAGCTTGTCAATCGTCGAAGCCTGGCTGAGCAAGCCCGCGAGTTGGGCCTGGGTCAGTTTCTCATCGTAAGCCGTGGCGAAGAAATGTCCGGAGGCCGGGAGCGGCTTTCCGCTTTGGCCGACACTTTCGAAGCGCTCCTGGGGGCGATTTTTCTGGATGGGGGTTTCGAGGCTGCTCGTGAGTTCATCTTGCGCCGATTCGTCACCTCGTTCGGCGAGTTGTCGGATATCCCGACCCTGGCAAATCCCAAAGGTGAGCTTCAGGAATTCCTGCAAGCGGTGTCCTCGGAGGCCCCGCGTTACCACGCCGTTTCTTCCTCCGGTCCGGACCATGACCGGGTGTTCGAATGCACCGTGCAGCACGGCGGCCTTGAGCTGGCCCGCGGCCACGGCAAAAGCAAGAAGGAGGCGGAGAGCGAAGCCGCTTCGGCGGCCTTGGCTGCGCTCCGTGAACGCCAAGGCAGGGAGACCCACAGCCGCTGACTTGTGGCGGCTTTGGCCTAAATTTGAACTATGCCCCAAGGCGGACCATTGCTGAGATTAACGAACGTCACCAAGCAGTACGATTCGCCGGACAGCGCGGCGCCCATCAAAGTTCTCGATGGGGTTTCGCTCGAAGTCGCCACCGCTGAATCGGTGGCCGTGATTGGTCCCTCCGGTTCAGGCAAGAGCACGCTGCTGCAGATTATCGGGACGCTCGACCGGGCCACCAGCGGTGAGGTGACTTTGAACGGCCGCGATCTGAGCCGTCTGGGGGACGATCAATTGGCGGACGTCCGCAACCAGGAGATCGGGTTTGTTTTTCAATTTCATTATCTGTTGCCGCAATGCAGCGTCCTGGAGAACGTGCTCGTCCCGACACTCGGGACCAGGCGCCCTGGCAATCCGAATGGTTCGGAGAACGCCTTAGCGCGCGCAAACCGCCTGCTGGCGCGCGTCGGCCTGGCTCACCGGCTATCGCACAGGCCGGGACAACTTTCCGGCGGCGAACGCCAGCGCGTGGCGGTCGTCCGGGCCTTAATCAACCGGCCGCAGCTCGTGTTGGCCGATGAGCCGACCGGTTCGTTGGACCATGCCTCCGCCCAGCAACTCGCACAGTTGTTGATCGAGCTGAACCGTGAGGAAAGCGCTGCGCTGATCGTGGTCACTCACGCGCTCGACCTGGCTCGGCGCATGGGGAGAACATTTGAGCTAATGGATGGACGGCTGGCACCTCAAGAGCAGGCATGATAACCAGGAACTTGATGAGCCGTTCAAGGATTCCGAAGGTTTTGGAGTGGGCCGGTGCGCCCTGCTCCACACACGGAGCGCTTCCGAACTGGGTCGCGGCGCGACCAGAGGCCGGTAGCCGTGGGCTTCAGCCCACGGTAGTCCGCGGACGGAACGCGCGTCGCGGAGGGACGCTTGGGCGGTGGCAGACATCAGCACCTCACGCGTCGCTCCGCGACGCCGCCGCGATTCGTCCTCAACCGTGGGCTGAAGCCCACGGCTACCCTCGGTGGTTGCTCCGCGACAAAACCGAAAGTGTTCTCCGCGATCCGGGTAAGGAGCAGGGTGCTCCGGCGCTTTTCGAGCCGTGCGCAGATTCTCAACGAGGCGGGCGTTGGATTTTCTGCCGCCCATCACTACCCGAAAGTGGCGCGGAGCCGCCGCACTCCAAGACGCTTCGCGTGTCCCGCGTGCCGGCTGAAGAATGGTTTGCATGAGCTTTTGGCTCCTCATCCGCCGCAGCTTGCGGTTTCACGCACGGGCTCACCTCGGTGTTGTGCTGGGCGCCGGGATTGGCAGCGCGGCGTTGATCGGTGCGCTGATTGTTGGCGATTCGGTCCGGGGCAGCTTGCGTGAACGGGCGCTCAACCGCCTGGGCGGGATCCATTACAGCATGACCTCTGGTGACCGTTTCTTTCGCCAGGATTTGACCGACCGATTCCGAAGCAATGATGTCGGCAGCGTCCGTTGGGTTGGCAGCATGGCGATGCAGTTCAAGGTCCAGGACCTCACAGGAGCCTGCGCATTGCAGCTCTCGGGCACTGCCGCTCGACAAGATGGGCGAGCGCGCGCAAATCAAGTCAACATGCTTGGAATTGACCTGGTGCCCTGGAGTCAACTTGCTGCCCCTCGCGACCAGCGTTTGTCTAAGGCACTCGAAGCTCTCGCGGTGGAGCGTCAAACATCAGGAAAGCAAATAGCATTCGAGGACGTGCTAGAACGTCGCGACAACACGACTCTGGCAACATTTGGGCTTTCGCAGGAAGTACGGAACCGTTGGGCGGCCGGCGAGCTCGTGTTCGTAAACCAGGCGCTGGCGAACCAGTTAGGTGTAGTGGAGGGTGATGAAATCATCCTGCGCATCCGCAAACCGTCTCGACTCGCTCAGGATGCAGTCATCAGTCCTCGGGAAGGAAACTCTCTCGCGATGAGACTTAAGGTGGGCCCAATTCTAACTTCCGACTTGCTCGGCGACTTCGGTCTCACCGTGAACCAGACCTCTACCGCCAACGCTTTTTTGCCTTTGGATTTTTTGGCACGCAAGCTGGATCTCACCGGGCAAGCCAACCTGGCACTACACGGCCCCGTCGATGCGATCCGCGAGCCCTCCTGGTCGGAAATCCGGAGGTTTAAACTGGAGGCGTGGTGGCTTTCTCACTGGCCCTTTTCTGGAGCCAGTAGTCCGCGCGTACACCCTTCCCCGGGAGCATGGCTCCACCTGAACCTGGTTTCGACCGCTTCAACAACGGCAGCACTCCCGGTCCTGGGCAGGCTCGTGGAAAACAACTGGACTCTGGAAGACGCCCAGCTCTCGGTGCATGCTATCGAACAGTACCAAAATGCTACTGGTGGCGAGTATGTGCGGCCCAGGGTCGAGGTGACCAGTTCCCGGATTTTCCTGGAACCAAACGTGGTCTCGGCAGCGCTCAAGCCCAGGACCCGATTGCTTAACGACCACAGCGGTTTTGCGAACGACAGCACCAATGATGTTGCCTTCAGCCGGTTTGTTACGAACGGGACTGGGGTGCTCACTTATCTGGCCAATCTCATCGGCCGTGGCGACCGTGGCACACCGTATTCGATGATCACCGCCGCCGGTGGACATTTTGTCCCGGCCGATATGCGCGACGATGAGATCCTGATCAACGAGTGGCTCGCGGACGATCTCCAGGTGAAACCCGGCGATCACATCGCGGTGTCTTATTATGCCGTTGATTCCGCGAGCCGCCTGACTGAGCACACTAATTCTTTCCGGGTTCGCGGCGTCGTTCCGATCAAAGGCATTTATGCCGATCGCACGCTGATGCCGGAGTTTCCCGGGATTGCGAAAGCAGAGAGCACTCAGGATTGGGATACCGGTTTCCCGCTCGTGTATAAGATTCGGGAGAAAGACGAAGCGTACTGGAAACGATACCGCGGCACGCCAAAGGCCTTCATCACGCTGGCCGCGGGGCAAGCGATGTGGTCGAGCCGGTTTGGCAGCTTGACCGCGATTCGATACGAGGTTCCCACCAATTTCTTTCCGCAGACTTACCTGGATCTCGCTTACAAGAATCTGCTGGCAAACCTAAACCCGGCCGAGCTCGGGTTTCGCTTCGAGCCGGTCCGCGAACAGGCGCTGCGCGCGGCGGATCAATCACAGGACTTTGGACAACTGTTCATCGGCTTTAGCATTTTTCTGGTCGTCGCCGCGATGCTGTTGATGGCGCTGTTGTTCCAGTTCAGCCTCGAACAACGGCGCGCGGAGGTCGGCACTTTGCTGGCGGTTGGTTTCAGGCCCAAGCAGGTCCGTGGTCTGCTGCTGGGAGAAGGGGCGGTCCTGGCACTGTTTGGCGGCGTCCTCGGTGCCGGCGCCGGCGTGAGTTATGCCAAAGCTATGTTGTGGGCGCTGACGACGGTATGGCGGGATGCCATAGGAATTTCTGTTCTGCATTTTCACGCTTCGGCGACGACCTTGCTCATCGGCTTGTTTTCGAGCACGGTAATTTGCTTCCTCACCATTTGGCTGACTCTGCGGCGGCAAGCGCGCCAGCCCGCCCGTGAACTGTTGTCAGGGGACGCACTCAGTCAAAAAGCCACAACGGGGCGCGTGGCCAGGTGGGTGGCCGCCTCGATGGCTGGCGCCGCGCTCGCTCTAATTATCTATGTCATTGCCCAGGGTGACACTGCGGATGCCGAAGCATTCTTTGAGGCGGGTGCGCTCTTTTTGATTGCCGGATTGGTCGGCGCTGCGGCCTGGTTAGGTTCCCTGGAGGGCCGGACCCGTTCGCCCGAGTTCAGCTTCGGCGGGTTGGGTGTCCGCGCCTGCGCGCGGCGGCGTAAACGCAGCCTGGCGACTATTGCGTTGCTCGCCTGCGGCTGTTTTGTGATCGTTTCCATCGGTGTTTTCCGGCTGGATGCGAATCAGGATGCGAGAAAACGATCGTCGGGCACCGGCGGTTTTTCTCTAATCGGGCAGGCCACCCTCCCAGTCGTGCAGGACCTCAACAGCGAATCCGGCCGCGAATTTTTCGGATTAAACCCCAAAGACCTGGCTGGTGTGTCCGTCGTGCCGTTCCGGGTTCGGGATGGGGACGAGGCCAGTTGCCTGAACTTGAACCGGGCACAAAAGCCGCGCCTGCTGGGCGTTAAGCCGGACCTGTTGGCAGGTAGATTTTCCTTCGCTGAAGTGGCGAAAGGCCTCGACCTCCATCAGGGATGGAGTTTGCTCCAGAGCAGCCACGCAGATCGACCTTCAGCATCGCCCGACGAAATCCCTGCCATCGGCGACGCCAATTCCATTCAATGGGCGCTGGGCAAGAGTATCGGCGACACGATGGACTATACGGATGAGCGCGGCCGGACTTTCAAGCTGCGCCTGGTCGGCGCGGTGGCGAATTCGATTCTGCAGGGCAGTCTGATCATCGACGAAACCGAATTTTTGAAAAGATTCCCCGGCGAAAGTGGCTACCGGTTTTTCCTGATGGACGGCCCGCCCGCAGGGAGCGCCCAGGTTTCCGCGACGTTATCGCGCGCGCTCCAGGACGTGGGACTCGAACTCACCCCAGCGGTCCAGCGACTGAACTCCTTCAACGCTGTGCAAAACACTTACCTGGGTACGTTCCAGATCCTGGGCGGACTAGGTCTATTGCTCGGCAGCGCGGGTCTGGGTGTGGTGGTCTTGCGGAATGTGCTGGAACGCCGTTCGGAACTGGCGCTGTTGCTGGCGGTGGGATATCGGCCGCGCTCGTTGCGCTGG
>JANXQE010000669.1 GCA_025356925.1 Limisphaerales bacterium
CGCTGATCGGAGAAAAGCCGAGGGTCGATTGCTTTTTAATCGTGTCGGAGCCGACGTTGGACGTCATCAGGATGATGGTATTCCTGAAATTAACCACCCGACCGACGTTATCGGTGAGTTTGCCTTCTTCGAGGATCTGCAGGAGCAGGTTCCAGACATCCGGGTGCGCCTTTTCGATTTCATCAAAGAGGACCACCGAATAGGGCTTGCGCCGCACCTGCTCGGTTAGCTGACCCCCTTCCTCATAGCCGACGTAGCCAGGGGGAGAACCGATCAGGCGCGAGACGTTGAATTTTTCCATGTACTCGCTCATGTCGAGCTGGATAAGGGCTTTGGAGTCGCCAAAGAGTTGCTCGGCCAGAGTCTTGGCGAGCAGGGTCTTGCCCACGCCAGTGGGCCCGAGGAGCGCGAAAGTGCCAATTGGCCGGCGGGGATCCTTCAGATCAGCCCGGGACCGGCGCAGGGCCTTGCACATGGCCAAAACCGCTTCGCGCTGGCCGATCACGACCTTGCTCATTTCGGCTTCGACCTGCATCAGGCGTTGCATTTCGCCCTGCTCCATCCGTTGGAGGGGGATACCGGTCCATTTGGAGACGACGTGCAGAATATCTTCCTCGTCAACTTTTACTCGCTTCTCCTCGCGGGTGGTGCGCCATTCCTTCAAAACAGCTTCGAGCTTCTCTTTGGCCTGCTTTTCCTGGTCCCGCATGGCGGCCGCGCCCTCGAAATCCTGGTTCTTAATCGCCCGCTCTTTCTTGGCTTTGATCTCTTCGATTTCGCCCTCGAGTGTCTTGACTTCCGGCGGCCGGGTCATGGTGCCGATGCGCGCACGGGAGCCCGCTTCGTCCATCAGGTCGATGGCCTTGTCCGGCAGGTAACGATCGGTGATGTAGCGGTCTGAGAGTTTGACCGAGGCCTCGATCGCTTTGTCGCTAAACTCGGCTTTGTGATGGTCCTCGTACTTGGGCCGTAGGCCTTTCAAAATGAGGATGGCTTCCTCGACCGATGGCGCCTCGACTTTGACGGCCTGGAAGCGGCGTTCCAGGGCGGCGTCCTTCTCGATGTATTTGCGATACTCGTTCAACGTCGTGGCGCCGATGCACTGGAGCTCGCCGCGGCTCAGGGCCGGCTTAATAATGTTGGAGGCATCCATCGTGCCTTCTGCCGAGCCCGCGCCGACAATGGTGTGGAGCTCGTCGATAAATAAAATGATGTTCTTGGAGCGCCGAATCTCGTCCATGACGGCTTTGATGCGCTCCTCAAACTGGCCGCGGTATTTGGTGCCGGCCACCATCAGTGCCAGATCGAGCGTGATCACCCGCTTGTCACGAAGCAGTTCCGGCACGTTGCCGGCCGCAATTTCCTGAGCCAGCCCTTCGACGATTGCCGTTTTGCCAACACCCGCTTCACCGAGCAGGACCGGATTGTTCTTGGTGCGGCGGCACAGGATCTGGATGACACGCTCGATTTCGCTTTTGCGCCCTATGACCGGGTCCATCTCACTTTTGCGAGCGATCTCGGTTAGGTCTCGGCCAAACGCCTTCAGAGCGGGGGTCTTGATCTCACCCTTTTTCTCTGGGACCGGTTTCTCGGCGCTTTCACCGGGGCCGGACTCTTCCTGGGCGGCAAAGTTGGGATCGAGTTCCTTGAGAATCTCCTGGCGGGTTTGTTCGATATCGACGTCTAGATTCTTTAGGACCCGGGCGGCGACGCCGTCACCCTCGCGCAGCAAACCTAACAGGATGTGCTCGGTCCCGACATAGGTGTGGTTCAGAGCCTTGGCTTCCTTGGCCGCCAGCGCCAGGACCTTTTTGACCCGGGGCGTGTAGGGAATGTTGCCGATCATCTTTTGGTCGGGGCCGGTGCCGACCTGTTTTTCGACCTCCATGCGCACGGTTTCAAGGTCTAAACCGAGCTTCTGAAGGACATTGACAGCCACGCCCTGGCCCAGCTTGATCAGGCCGAGGAGCAGATGCTCAGTGCCCACGAAGTTGTGATTAAAACGGTCGGCTTCTTTGCGCGCCAAGGCCAGCACCTGTTGGGCCCGAGGCGTAAAGTTATTCATGGCTTCGTCGCTCATAGCTACATTTCAAAATGCGATCATTCTTACTGTTTGTCCAATCCCGCGCCGGGCGGGGGTGGTGGCTTGGAAATCGGCCTGCTCACCGGCCTAAGCCGTTCCCGGACCATATCCGCTCGCAGCAAGTCGCGTTCCTCCGCCGTAAGTTTCTCAGCATGCTGCTTCTGGAGGTGGGCTGGCTGTGTTAAAATAAACAGTTCGTCCACTAAAGACCGCTCCACACCGGGAAAAACCCCCACATCGATGCCCAGGCGCATCAAGGACAGCAGGTTCATGGTCTCTTTGGAAGAAATGCTATGGGCGTTGGCCAAAATGCCGTAAGCCCGACCGATATGGTTAAAGACCATTTTCGGCTTTTTCTCCAGGAGACTGCCCCGCGCATTCTCCTCATGCTCGATTATCTGCGCGAGAACCTTCTCCAACCGCTCGACAATCGCTGTCTCGGATTCGCCCAATGTCATCTGATTCGAGACCTGGAAAACATTGCCCAGCGCTTCGGTCCCTTCACCATAAAGGCCGCGGACGGCCAACCCTAACTTGTTAACGGACTGAATGATCGGGTTAATTTGCTCCCCCAGCACCAGGCCGGGGAGGTGGAGCATCGCGCTCACTCTTATGCCCGTGCCGATGTTAGTGGGGCAGGCGGTCAAGTAACCCATTTCAGGGCTAAAGGCGTATTCGAGTCTTTTCTCGAGGGCAGAATCCGCCTGATCGATCGCCGCCCAGGCTTGGCGCAGTTGCAGGCCGGGCCGGAGTGCCTGCATTCGGAGATGGTCCTCCTCGTTAATCATGAAGCAAAGAGTCTCCTCCCGATTGAGGACCAGTCCGCTGCCGGCGCTCTTGGCGGCGTGTTCCCGGCTGATGAGATGGCGTTCGACAAGGATCTGTTTGTCGAGCGCCGAGAGGCTGTCCATGGTCTCAGAAAAGGCCTCCTTCATCTCCGGCAAACTTTCGACCGCCGGCCGGATGAGCTCCAGGATGCGGACCCGTTCTGGCTTTTTGGCCCAGCCCGGGAAGGCGGCATCTTTGACGTTGCGGGCCAGGCGGACCCGGCTGGACATCACGATGCGATCATGGGGTCCCTTGCGGCGCGCTGTGTCGGCCGGGGGTACAAGGAAAGCGTGGATGTCCATCGGCTTCAGGACGTGGCCGGCGTGCTTAGCCGCGCGGAGGTTTGTTTGATTTCATCCCGCAGGATGGCGGCCTCTTCAAAATCCTCGGATTCGATCGCTTTGGTCAGCCGTTTCTGGAGCAGTTTAAGCCGATCGGATAAATCACGGTTTTGCCGAAACGCCTCGGGCACTTTGCCGATGTGGCGGGTTCCCTTGTGCATGGTTTTGACGAGGCCTTCGAGAGGCTCGGCGAACACTTTGTAACAATCGGGGCAGCCGAGGCGGCCTGCTTTCTTGAAGTCCGCCTGGGTAAAGCCACAGCGCGAGCACTTCAGTTCAGTTCCGCCGCCGGCCTGTTCGATCTCCTGGGAAGCTCCCAGGCCCAGCAAAAGGTCGGCCAG
>JANXQE010000689.1 GCA_025356925.1 Limisphaerales bacterium
GCAGACATCTGCGCTCGGGCGAGTCGGGGCGTGGATTACATCCTCCATCAGGCCGCCCTGGGATCCGTGCCGCGCTCGATTGCCAACCCCCAGGACTCGCATGCGAGCAATGTCAACGGCTTCTTGAACATGTTGTTGGCGGCTCGAGAAAATGGAGTGAAGCGGTTCGTTTATGCGTCCAGCAGCTCCGTTTATGGAGACAATCCAGACCTGCCCAAGCGCGAGCATCAACTCGGGAGCTGCCTCTCGCCGTACGCTGTGACCAAGCGAACGAACGAGCTTTATGCGGACGTCTTCAGCAGGTGTTACGCTCTGGATTCGGTGGGCCTGCGGTATTTTAACGTCTTCGGTCCGCGCCAGGACCCTGACGGCCCCTACGCCGCGGTAATACCCAAATGGATCGCCGCGATGATCCAAAACGAGCCTATCCAGATCAATGGTGACGGTGAAACCAGCCGTGATTTTTGCTACGTGGGTAATGTTGTCCAGGCCAACTTCCTCGCGGCCACCGTGCAAAAGGCTGAGGCCGTGAATGAGATCTACAATATCGCCGTGAGTGCCCGAACGACACTCAACCAGCTCTACGAGCTCTTGCGCGACAAACTTCTCCCCTGGTACCCTCACCTTCGGGATTCTCGTCCAATCTATCAAGACTTCCGTTCGGGGGATGTCCGGCATTCGGAAGCGGACATATCCAAGGCAGCCCGCCTCCTCGGATATCATCCGTCCCACACTCTCGAACAAGGTATCTCGGAGGTGCTGGATTGGTACCGGCAGCGGTTCGGCGCACCCGGTCGTCCAGGTCCGCGTGCTCCACAACGGCAGAGACGGAGAGGTCGCGAGAAGCAGTCATCTTGATCCGCCTCTGACGAAGGGGAGAGCACACAAGGCGGTGCATGAGACCCGAATACCGTGGCGGATAACTTTGTCCGCAGTCGTGCTGCGGCACCCTGCCTGTTCTCATTACGCGGTTTTCAAATCAACTTGCCGGGCGGCACGGCGACAGTAGTGTGTGCCGATGAAACTGCTCTTTATCGCCGATATAGTGGGGCAACCGGGACGTCGCGCGGTAAACGAAATTGTCCCCAAACTGAAACGTCGGCACCAGGTGGACGTCGTCGTGGCGAACGGTGAGAATTCCGCAGGCGGCTCAGGGATTACCGTAAACACGGCGGCGGAAATTTTTTCTGCCGGCGTTGACGTTATCACCAGCGGGGACCATCTCTGGGACCAAAAGGAAGTGATGGAACTACTCGCCAACGAACCGAGATTTGTCAGGCCTTCGAACTATCCGCCCGGTACGCCCGGCCGAGGCAGCCTCGTTTATGAGCGGGCGGGCTTGCCAAAAATTGCGATCTTGAACCTGCAAGGACGGACGTTTATGCCGCCGCTGGAGAATCCGTTTCTTGCAGCCCTGGCAGAGGTCAAACGCCTGCAGCAGTCGACGCGGACAATCTTTGTGGATTTCCACGCGGAAGCCACTTCAGAGAAAGTGGCCCTGGCCCGCATGCTCGACGGCGAGGTCAGCGCCGTGGTCGGCACGCACACGCACGTGCAAACGGCCGATGAGCAGATCTTTCCGAAGGGGACGGCCTTCCTGTGCGACGCGGGATTCACTGGACCGCACGAAAGCGTCATTGGCCGCGAGATTGAGCCTGTTCTGCAGCGGTTTTTGACCGGAATGCCACAGCGTTTTGAGGTGGCCCGCGAACGTGTAATGTTGCAAGGCGCGCTGGTCGAGATTGATGAGCTGACGGGACGAGCGGTCAGGATCCAACGGGTTTCCGAACCGCTCTAGCTTTCGAGGAAGCGGACCAGTTCGGTCTTTATCTGGTCCAGTCGGCGTTTGTCGGTCTCGCGTTTCTCTCTCAGGAGAGGAACGACTTCCGCCGTAAGCTTCAGTTGGGATTCCGCGAACTGCTGGATTTTTAGGTCCATCATTTCCTCGATTAATCCGACAAGAGTCTGCGCAGTCATAAACATCGTGTTCCGTGGGGCTGCGACTGGTGAGCTTGCCGCGTCATGACTTGGTTCCGGTGCAGCATTCGGTCATTTGTCTTCGGTCAGCCTTATAGCAGGAGCTAAGCCATTCGCGCGTTTTGGAATCTCTCACGGCAGACAAACGCAGCGTTCCGAGGGTGTCCAGAATCAGGGCAATTGTTGTGGAAAAGGGCAGGAGGTCTGTGGGTTGAAAGCGCTCCGTAGGGCGAGTTCAGCGACCTCTGCTGCGCGTAGGGCGGACACTCACCCTGCAACTCCGCCAGGCCCGCGTGCCCTCCCGCCGCGGCCCCGGTATCGGCTGCCGTTGCAATCAATTACTAGCGTGTCCGTTTACGACCGGAGACGCGTTTTTTGACAGCAACCTTCTTCTTAGCTCGCGAGACCCGTACCCGCCGCTTCAAGGGACGGGACGCCTTTTTTGCTGGCGCGGCGTGCCGTGCCTTGCGTTTTGAAACGAGTCTAGCTTTCAAGCGCTTGGCGGGCTTGGCAGGCCGCTCTTTGGCTTTGGCGCGTTTGGGCGACGGCGCTTTCGCGACCCGACGCACGGCTTTTGGCGCTCTAGCGGCCTTGGCCTTAGTGCGCTCACGCGTACGCGACTTAGCTTGTTCCAGAAGCATCCCTGCCCACCGCTTCTCGAACTTGGCCTTAGCGCGTTTGCGCGTAGGCGACGCAGCGGTCGATTTGGCCGGTTTGGGCGCGGTTGGCCTAACCGCAGGTTTGGTCTCAACGCCCACGACTGCCGCGACAGCCGAAGTGGCGGCGGCTACGGAGGGTTCGGACCAGCCGTGCGCGTCCCGGACGGCAATCATAGCGGCAAGGATGTCATTCCAGGTCTTTGACTCGCTCATGACAGCATTGGGGAACATGCAGCCATCCCAACAGATATGCCGGAACTCTTTGTTTGGCTGACCGTCCTCGCCCCGGAGCCAGAACCCAGCGTGGTGTGGAATGGTAAGCTTGCCCTGAGGATCTTTAGGCAGGCAGTGATGCCCCGTTTTGTCGTGGTTGCCAGATCCTTTGACCGTGGCATCGTTTTGCGCCACGTGGAAATCACTCGTCCAGGGACGGAGCGCATTGGTCAGAATTCTCAGGGCTTCGTCCAGCCGAGCCGGATCCGACCAGTCCCAATCGGCCGGCAGCAGGGCATCTTCGGGAGCGTTATAACCGAGGATGTACAGGAGCGTGTGAGCCATGTCTGCCTGGAAACCAAGCGTGCGGGGACGGTTCACGCGTTCGAGCAGGTCCACCATTTTTCTCCAGCTATGCATCCCGCCCCAGCAGATTTCTCCTTCGGCCGCGAGGCGTTCGCCGAAGCTTTCGGCGACGTCGCAGGCTTCGGCAAAGGTTTGGGCGACCCGCTGCTGATTGCCGTCGGGATCCTGCGCCCAGTCGGTGACGCTACAAGCCGAATCGATTCGCACGATGCCATCCGGGCGAACACCCAAATCGCGGAGGGTTTTGGCGATATGACACGCTTTGCGGACTTGTCCAACGAAATTTTGGCGATCGGTCGCGGTCCCCAGCGCGGGGCCACCCCCGGTCGGCTGCCACACCGGAGCGACGACGGAGCCCACGACGAACCCTTTGGCGCTGACCTTATCGGCCAGGCGTTTGATGCCATCGTCATCGACCTCGATGCTCAGGTGCGGCTCAAAAAGAAATATATCAACTCCATCAAATCGGGTGCCGTCGACTTCCGCGCGCGCGGTTAACTCGAGCATCGTATCGAGATCGATACAAGGTTCAGCGCCCGGGCTGCCTTTGCCGACCAGGCCGGGCCACATGGCATTGTGGAGCTTGGGATAATTGTTGGTATGTTGAGCGGTCATAATGGTTTTGGAGCTGAGCAAAGCTAACGCCGGGGCGTTGGATCGGGCAATAGGAAAGTGTGGGCCGAGGGACCAAATCCGAAGGCCGAAGGTCGAAATCCGAACTAAAAAGGGAGCGGCCACGGACGGTATCCAGCCGCGACCATCTGGACCGCTGATTCGGGTTTCGGATCTCGGCTTTCCTTCGGCCTTGCTTTGGATCGATTGCTTGGGCCGGACTTCATCGGTATCTTTGCCACGATTGAGTGCCCAAAAAAAGCGACACGGCTCGGCGCCGGAGGATATTTGCCTGACCTGCGGGCTGTGTTGCAATGGGGTTATTTTCGCGGATGTAAAGTTGCAGACCGAGGAGGATGCCGCGCCGTTATTGGCCTTGGGTTTGCCCCTCAGACGAGCGCGCTCCGCGCCAGTGCCTTTGTCCACGGTCTCCCCCAAGACCGAGAGTTGGAGATTCCTGCAGCCCTGCGCCGCCTACGACGGCTGCCAATGCCGCATTTACTCTTGTCGGCCAAGTTACTGCCGGGAGTTTGACTGCCTGCTGCTCAAAAAGGTCCAACGGGGCAGGGCGACACACGCCGAGGCCTTGCGAGTGGTGCGCACCGCTCGCAGACAAACCGAAATCGTCAAAAAACTGCTCCGTGCCCTCGGGGACATGGATGAAACGGACGCGTTGGCCGAGCGCTTTCGCCGGACAGCCAAACGGCTGGAGCAAACTGAGATCGGGAAAAGCGCCGCCAATCTCTTTAGTCAGCTTACCTTGGCATTTCATGATCTAAACTTTCTCTTGAACGAAGGTTTTTATCCCGCACCAGCCAAACAATGAGGGGTTTGCGGACGGGTCGAAAGGGGTGTAAAGTCACCTTATGATACACCAAGCTTTCCGGTGGGCAGGTCCGGCGCAAGGTTTCGGCGCGTTGTTTCTGGGGATGCTGATCTGGGCTGATCCGGCCCAGGGCGACCAAGTCGAGATGCTCAATGGCGATCGTTATGTGGGACGAGTGCAGTCGCTGGGCAGCGACGTGCTGGTGTTGCAAAGTGAGGTGCTCGGCACTCTGCGCCTCCCTCGCATCAGGATTTCTACCGTTACGCTGGAATCGACCCAGGCGGGGCCGGCGAACAATGGGGCCCGCGTTGCACCGGTTGGGCCCCGGTCCAACAGCGTTGCCCATGCCGCCGCAGCGACCTCGACGAACGTTGCGCCAGATTTTTCCGTCGCCATGCGACAGCTTGTCGGCAATTCAAATGTCATTCAGCAAGTTCAGCAGAAGTTCCTGGCCGACGCGGGCCCCGAGGCGCAAGGAAAGTTCAACGACCTGGTCGGGGGCTTGCTCAGCGGCAGGGTGGGCGTCAATGATCTTCGCACTGAGGCTAGGGCCACTTTAGATCAGGCACGGAAGGTTCGAAATGAGTTAGGTGAAGAAGGGGGGGGAATGTTGGCCAGCTACCTGGCCATTCTCGAGGGTTTCTTGAAGGAAAGCGAACCGGCGATTGTGCTCACCAACGCCCCGGCCACACCAGGGAAGCCTATGAGCTTGAACGCCGCCGAAGTCGAGTGAGGAACCCTCGGGCAGTGTTTGCAGGACAGGCGCTGTGCTGCTAACGGGCAGATCAACGATTTCGGTCAAGAATGGAGGAGCAAAGCCTCAGCGACGTCCCGGCTGACCCTCGGGCCCGTCCCAATACGCGCCGTTTGTCCAGGCGGCATCCGGGCGGGCCGGAGCAGTTCAGCTTCTTCAGTGATCCCGACTCGCTCCCTCGTGGAGCAGCGAACGAGGTTGCAATGCTACCCGAAAGCGCCTAACAGTGAGGGCAGCATGGAAACATCAAATCCACTATTAAAACGGGATAGCGCACTCGCGTCGGCTTGGTCCGGGACCGAACCGATGAGCTTGCAGGGCGTGATCAACAAGACCGGCATTCTATTGCTGCTCTGCATCGGCGCAGCGGCGTTTGGCTGGACACATCCGGAACTGCGCGGCCTTTTGTTGGTGGTTGGCCTGCTCGGTGGCCTCGTGGCGTGCCTGGTCGGCACATTTAAACCAGCGACCTCACCGATTGCTGCGCCGATCTATGCGGTGTTGGAGGGATTGGCGCTGGGATGCATTTCACAGGTAATCGAGCGTCGTTATCCAAACATCGTCCTCAACGCCATGCTGCTGACATTTGGGGTGTTGGCAATCATGCTGGTACTCTACAGCACGAGGACGATCGTCGTGACCGACCGGTTGGTCAAGGGCGTCCTGATTGCCACGGGCGCCGTAATGCTGGTTTACGTGGTGGATATGATCATGAACATGTTCGGAGTCCGGGTGCCGTTCATCCATCAATCCGGTTGGCTCGGCGTCGGTATCAGCCTGGTGATTGTTGGCATTGCGGCGTTTAACCTGTTAATCGACTTCGCCGCCATTGAAAATGGAGTTAACCGCGGCTCACCGCGCTTCATGGAATGGTATTGTGGCATGGCGCTGCTCGTGACGCTGGTGTGGCTCTATCTCGAGCTCCTGCGGCTGCTTTCCAAACTGCGCGGCCGGGACTAGGGCTTGATTACGCTCACTAACACCGGCGGCATGGCGATGACCAACTGTTTTGTCATCGCCGATGAGCGCACGCGCGAAGCGGTGCTGTTTGACGCGCCCGATCACACTGTGGAACCGCTGCTCGATGAGACCTCCCGCCGCGGATGGAAGTTGGTCGGTCTATGGCTTACTCATGGCCACTTCGACCATTTTGCCGACCATGCCGTCGTCCGCCAGCGCTTCCCTGAAGCCCAGATCCTGATTCACGCGCTGGACGAGCCTAAGACAAGGAATCCTGACATCCAAACCCGCATGTTCCAACTTCCCTTTGTTATCCCGCCGCTTAAGGCCGATGCGAACGTGACCGATAATCAGCAGCTCAGAATCGGGGGCCTGGACGTTAAGGTCATCCACACCCCGGGTCACGCGCCTGGACATGTGGCGTACCATCTGCCGGGCGAGCAGGTGTTGATTGGTGGAGACTTGATCATCGGCGGCTCGGTCGGCCGCACTGATCTTCCCGATTCAAAACACGCCGATCTGGAAACGTCGATCCGGCGCGTTATGCGCTTGCCGGATGCGACCAGGTTGCTGGGAGGCCACGGGCCCGCTACCACGCTCGGGGATGAGCGCAAACGCAACGACTTCGTCCGAGCCATTCTGGAGGGTGATTAGGCTGGTCGGCGCGCGGACATTGTTGTCCGCAGCAATGGCGACCTGAGCGGTCAGAGCAAGGCTGCGGCTACGAGCACGCGCGCGCTGGGCTACTTGTAGTCGCCCACTTCCGGCGCGTTGGGATTAACCTCGGGCCCGAAATAGCGCAGGCAGACCAAGGGCTCGGTTTGGCTGGTATTTTCGAAGATAACGCCGTTCGACGCACCAGCTTCGGTGCAGAAGTACTCATCCTCGGTCAGCTCCTTGAAGCGGATCAGGTTGGGGCTATTCAGGAGGAGGCCATTGATCTTGCCGATGCCCTGGACACAAATCAGTCCATAAGCGCCGTGGTCTTTAATCGTGCATTTGACACCGGGATCGACGGTCAGCTCTTTCGCCGAAAAGAGTTGCTCGCCCTGCTGCGAACCGTCCGAGCGGATTTTGCCATAGACAATCCAACGGTCCACAAAACCATCCATGGCGGTGTCCGCAACGGGAATCGGCTCGAGGTAATGGTGATCTTTGAAGCTGGGGTCCACGTTCGCTTTCCAGTCCAGTTGCTCGACTATGAAGTCGAGATCCTGGTGCTTGCTTCGGGGCATATCCTTGACCAGCAGAGTCCAGGGGACGTAGCGGCCCTCAACCAGGCTTTGGTACATGCCGAACACATCGCTGCCCCATTGGGGTTCGTAGGTGCAGAAGCTGCCCGGAGCGTGCAGAATGGAGGGACCGACCAGCCAGCCCGTGCCGGGCCTGAGCCGATATGCTTTCGAGAGGTCCAGGATGCCGTTGTCGCCCTTGTTCCAATCCTCCAGGCATTTTTTGATCTGGGCCTTGGTGGTGCCAGGTTCGAGGCCAAAGAACGTGTAAGGGAAATTATTCCCAATATTATTATGTTGCGGCGGGAAATAGTAGGACTCGGGCTTGCCCTCCTGCCCGACCAGTTTGGCCTGCTTCGCGCTCTGGTGCATGTGGAGCGGGATCGGTCCCATGTTGTCGAAAAACTTGGAGTAAACGGGCCAGCGGCCGTATTTCTTCCATATCGCCTTGCCGACGATTGTCGCGCCGCAATCTTCGACTGCCTTGCGCAAGGTGAGCCGCTGGTTGCCTATGACGCAGTAGCTCAGGCCTTCGTCCGGGACCCGCCCCTCGTTGGCGGCCTCGGTGGTGGAACCGAACCAACGCTCGTCAACCCCACCGCGATTGGCGCCGTACGCATAGGTGTCCTCGGGATGCAGCTTGATCCGCAGGCCCGGCTGGAGGAAGGAACGCGGCACCCAGGTCGGCGACAGCCGCAACAAGCCGCCGGTGTCAGACAGTTCCGCTTCGACCAGGGATTGGGTATTGGACTTGATGGTTTTTAGTTGTGTAACGGTTTTGATACTCATGAATCAGCTCGGTTGACGGTTTGCCACAAGACGTCGATCCGACGGCGCCAGGCCCGCAAGCAGCGGCAGGATTTGATTGAAACCACGCCGGATTGCTCGCACATTCCAAGTGTGGCCAAAGTCACTGCCAGAATCAAGCGGACGAACCGCTCGGAGTTGCTCCCGACACTGACTCCAAAACCGTTGTGGGGCGGACCGCACAATTGCGAGCCGGACCTGCGTCGTGTTCTCGCGATGCCTGCTTGGAGTGCATGTCTTGTCGCGGGCCGCGAGGGTTGGTGCTGCGGCCGCAAGTCGGCTTTTAAATGAGCCTGCTCACGTGATCGCTCTGCAGGAACAGGTCGGCCTGGCTATCCACAGTCGCCGCCTTTTTCGGCCTCGACAACGCATCCTGGTCGCCGTCTCAGGTGGAGCCGATTCGATGGTGTTACTGCAGGTGCTCCACGAACTCTCGCGGGAATCCGGTTGGAAATTAACGGTTGCCCATCTGAATCATCAACTCAGAGGACCGAGCAGCCTGGCTGATGAACGGTTGGTCGGCCGGATCGCCCGGGATCTAAAGCTGCCGGCCGTGGTGGCGAGAACAAATGTCCGCGACTTCGCCAGCGAGCATGGCCTCTCGATCGAAATGGCAGCTCGACTGCTCCGGCACCAATTCCTGGCTCGCACGGCGGTTCAAAACAAAATCCCCAGCCTTGCCCTCGCTCACCACAGGGACGACCAACTCGAACTCTTCTTTTTGCGACTATTCCGCGGCAGCGGCGGCCAAGGGCTCACCGGCTTGAAATGGAGCAGCCCCTCCCCGAGCATTCGCACTATCACCCTGGTCCGGCCGCTCCTCGATTGCTCGAAGCAGGACTTGCTTGAGTATGCCGCTAAGCGGGAGGTGCCTTTCCGTGACGACGCCAGCAACCTTTGCCTGGATATCCAAAGAAACCGGATCCGGCACCAGCTGCTGCCTTTGCTCAGGCGCGAATATCAGCCAGGTCTGAGCCAGACCATTTTGCGAGCGATGGACCTCCTCGGAGCAGAAAACGAATTTCTGACGTCCGCTGCCGAGTCCTGGCTCCGGGAGAACCGACGTGCTGGTTTGGCCGGCTCTGAAGGCCTCGCAGACGACCAACACGACCGATCCAAACCCAAACCTGCTCAGGGGCGACGAGCTCCTGCGGTCACTCCTTTCGAGGGATTAGCTGTTGCCGTCCAGCGTCGCTGTCTTCAATTGCAGCTACACCGGTTGGGGATCGCGCCTGATTACGATCTGGTGGAGCACCTGCGGCTCGACTGTAAAAGGCCGATTGAAGTCAGCCAGAACCGGATCGGGCCCTCAGCAAGCCTTGGAGCCGAAACCCCTCGCCTCGATAAGCCGACCGGTCCTCCTTTAAGGCTGGTCTGCACCAACGGCCAAATCGTTCCGCTCCCTCCGGCCGAAACCGGGCCGTTTCATCGAGGCTTCACAGAGTTGGATTTGCGCAAGGCTGGCAAGCGAGACTGGCACGGGGTCAGACTTGCCTGGCAAGTCTGCGAATCACCAGGGTTCAGACGGCCCGAGCCGAGCGTGGGATCGGAGGTGTTCGACGCGACTAATGTCGGTCCGACTGCAGTTATTCGGCATTGGCAGCCGGGCGACCGGTTTCAACCGATCGGGATGGATCGCGCGGTGAAGTTGCAGGATTTATTTGTTAATCAGAAGGTTCCGCGTGAGCGCCGCCGGCACTTGTTGGTCGCGGCCACGGTCGAGGGGAAGCTTTTTTGGGTCGAGAGTCTGCGGATTTCGGAACGGTTTAAGCTTACACCAACCACGATTCGCGGCTTGCATTGGTCCTGGCGAAGGCTTTAACTCAAACGGTTGCGTCGCACCGGTGCCAATGCTACCTTGTGCGCAACCGGATTTTAAGATGGCCGACGAGAATAAATATAACGACGACAAGAACCCGAAAAAAGGCGAATTCAGAGTGCCTCCGCGCACATGGATTGTCTGGATTGCTATTTTTGGCGGGATCATCCTCCTCATGCTGTTCAAGGAGAAGCTGGATTCTCCCCCGGACACCCTCAGCCAGTATAAGTTCCAGGAACTAGTTGAGTCAAATCTGATCTCAGAAGCGACGATCAACTACAATCCTCAGAGCCCACTGAATGAGGTAATCGGCAAGTACTTTAAAATCGAAGGCGATCACAAGGTCCCGGTTCCGTTTCGCGCGAAGGTTAAGCTAACCGATAAAATGGAGGAGAGGCTGTATAGCTATCCCCAGTTTTCCCCTCGCGAACCCAACACCATGCTGATGAGCGTGGCGGTCAGCGTGCTGCCGTTCGTCATCATCGCGGCCCTGATTTGGTTCTTTTTTATCCGGCAGATCAAAATGGCTGGCAAAGGTGCGTTGAGCTTCGGCAAAAGCAAAGCCCGGTTGTTGGCCAAGGAACGTAACAAGACGACCTTCAAGGATGTGGCCGGGATCGAGGAAGCGATCGAAGAGGTCTCCGAGCTTGTGGAATTCCTCAAAGATCCCAAGAAGTTTCAGCGGCTGGGCGGGCGTATCCCCAAAGGCATTTTGATGGTTGGCCCTCCGGGCACCGGCAAAACTCTCCTGGCCAAGGCGATCGCCGGGGAAGCCGATGCGGCTTTCTTCAGTATCAGTGGTTCAGACTTTGTGGAGATGTTCGTGGGCGTTGGCGCTAGCCGCGTGCGCGACATGTTCGAGCAAGCTCGCAAGAACACTCCCTGCCTCATCTTTATCGACGAGATTGACGCCGTCGGACGGAGCCGGGGCCACGGCCTGGGCGGCGGCAACGACGAGCGCGAGCAAACCCTGAACGCCTTGCTGGTCGAAATGGATGGTTTTGATACTCAGGAAGGCATCATTATTATTGCGGCTACCAACCGGCCGGACGTGCTGGATCCCGCGCTATTGCGCCCCGGCCGTTTCGATCGACAAGTCACGGTGAACTTGCCTGATGTGCGAGGTCGCGAGGCTATTCTCAAGGTTCACGCCAAGAACGTGAAGCTTTCTCCTGCGGTGGATCTCTCCGTGATCGCGCGGGGCACCCCGGGCTATTCCGGCGCCGAGCTGGCCAATCTCCTCAACGAGGCCGCGCTTTTGGCCGCGAGCGAAAATAAAAAATCTGTCACGATGGAAGAGCTGGAGGAGGCGCGCGACAAGGTCCGTTGGGGCCGCGAACGCCGCAGCCTCGCTATGACCGACGAGGACAAGAAGTGCACCGCCTGGCACGAAGCCGGCCACGCTCTGGTCAACGTCATGCTCGAGCACACTCATCCCTTGCACAAGGTCACGATTATCCCTCGCGGACAGTCCCTGGGTTCGACCATGTCGCTGCCCAAGAATGACGTCTTGAACCGGCGCCGCAAGGAGATGTTGGACCTCATCGCCATGACCATGGCAGGCCGGATCGCTGAGGAAATTGTCTCAGGCGACATCTCGAGCGGCGCAGCCGGCGATATCCAGCAGGCGACGAACATGGCTCGCGCCATGGTTACCCAATGGGGCATGAGCGATCGCATCGGCATGGTGCAGTATGGTGATGACGATGAATTCGTCTTCCTCGGTCGTGAGATGGCCCGGGCAAAAGTGTACAGTGAATTTACCGCGCAGGAAATCGACGGTGAGGTGAAACGGATCATCGACGAGGGTTACCGAACCGCCCACGACATCATTTCCTCTAATCGCGACAAACTTGAGTTGATCGCCACCTCCTTGCTCGAATACGAGACTCTCGACGGGCTACAGGTCGATGAAATCATCAGGACCGGCAAGTTCACCCCGCCCCCGCCGACGCCTCAGGTTGACCCGCCTCACGGCGCGCCTGCCGGGACCCCCTTGCCGGAAAATCCCAGCAAGCCGTCCCAGCCGAAGCTTCCCGGGCTCGGTTCTCCTGCCCCGGCGCCAGTTTAGCTCGGAGAGCGAAGCTTCGAACGGGCTTTAAATGCCGTTTCCAGTTTTCCCTCATGTTGTTTGAGTTCTTGGCGGTTCGGTAACTTTCCCGGCAATTCCCCATTCGACATGTTGCTGTTCGCTGTTTAGCGTATCGGGCATGACGATTGCCCCTTCTTTATTGGCCGCGGATTTCAGCCGATTGGCCAAAGAAGTCGGGCGGGTAAACCGCTCAGGAGCCGACTGGCTGCACCTGGACATCATGGATGGCCATTTCGTCCCGAATATCTCCTTTGGCCCCGCGGTGGTGCAAACGTTGCGACCGCTCACTAAGTTGTTTTTCGATGTGCACTTGATGTGTTCCAAGCCGGAAATTGTGCTGGAACCATTCGCGCGCGCCGGCGCGGACCAAATGAACATTCACATCGAGCTGGGCGACCACGTTACGCGTTTGATCTGGAAAATCCGGTCGCTCGGCAAAAAGGTCGGGTTGGCGATTAACCCGCCCACAGCAATCAGTCTCATCCAGCCATTCCTTGAGCAGATCGATGCGTTGCTGATTATGACGGTTATTCCCGGGTTTGGCGGACAATCTTTTATTTACGAGACCCTGCCTAAAATCCAACAAGCTGCCGCCTGGCGACGTGAGCGGCATCTGCGCTATCATATCGGGGTGGATGGCGGGGTGGATTTCAAGACCGCTCCCGAGTGCGCTCGCGCGGGCGCCGATACATTCATCAGCGGCACGACGCTTTTTGGACAGAGAAACCTGGGCGCCGCCGTTCGCAAGATGCGCAAAGCGACCGAGAAATCACAGTCGGTTGGCCTGTTGCCTGATTCCGAACCACTGAAACCGGAAGTGGTCTAGCGAGGGCTTGAGCTGGCGCTTCGTTGCGCAAAGCGACCGATACGAAAATTACCGAGTGAGAGTGCGCGGCACTATCTTTAATCCTTATAATCAGGCATTAGAATGGGACAAATCAAATTCGGAACCGATGGCTGGCGGGCGGTCATCGCCGAGGAATTCACCTTCGCCAATGTTGAGCGGGTCGCACAGGCGGCTGCTGATTATTGGCACACTCATCCGGTGGCGGGTACTGCCCGGACAGTGGTAGTAGGCTACGACCGCCGGTTCCTCTCGAATTCATTTGCCGAGCGAGCGGCGCGGGTCATCGCCGCCAATGGCTTTCAGGTCCTCTTGACTCCTGACCCATCGCCGACTCCATCGGTTTCCTTCGCCGTCAACGCCGCGGGCGCTGCCGGAGGGGTAATGATCACGGCCAGCCACAACCCTCCGATATTCAACGGCTTCAAACTCAAATCACATTTCGGGGCTTCGGCCGAATCCTCCCTGTGTCAGGCCGTCGAGGGCTTGCTGGATCATCAACCCGTAAAGTCGATGCCTCTGGCCGAGGCCGTCAAATCAGGCCGGATTCGCATCCGCGATCTGCGGCCCGCCCATTACGCAGCGCTCAAGAAATTGGTCGATTTCAAACTCATCGCGCGATCGAATTTGCGCTTCGCTCACGAAGCGCTTTTTGGAGTCGGAGCGGGTTGCTTCGACCAATTGTTGGCCGGAACGACCTGCCGTGTGACCACCCTGAACGGGGCCCACGACCCGCTCTTTGGCGGCATCAACCCCGAGCCAATTCCCGCCAATTACGCGCGCAGCTCGGCATTTCTTAAAAAGCATCCCCATGACCTATGCCTGGTCACCGACGGTGATGCCGACCGGGTTGGGGGCATGGACGGTCAGGGA
>JANXQE010000719.1 GCA_025356925.1 Limisphaerales bacterium
CTGGCCGAAGCGCCCATCGCGCTGGGTGATCGGGTCGAGGTCGGCGGCACCGTGGGTCGAGTCACCGAGATTAACTTGCGAAGCACCACGATGATCACCAGTGACAATATTTGCATCATCGTTCCCAACTCAAACCTGATCACCGGCACGGTCATCAATTGGAACCATGGCGACCCGACCGTCCGGACCCGTTTGCCGGTGGGGGTTGCCTATGGGACAGACGTCGAGAAGCTGCGGTCCTTGCTCCTGGAGGTCGCCGCTGCGGAGCCGGATATCCTGAAAAGCCCCGAGCCGGAGGTCCTGTTCGTGGGCTACGGTGACAGCGCGATCAATTTCGAATTAGCGGTGTGGTCCACGATGATGCTCGATAAACCGCTGCGTTTCAAAAGCCGGATCTATTACGCCATCCACAAAACCCTGGAAACGCACAAAATCGAGATCCCCTTCCCCCAACGCGATTTGCGCCTGCGTTCCGGTACGCTGGTTCTGCAAAATGGCTCAGCCGTGACGACAGCGACGGTTGTCGAGAATCATCCCTAGCCACAACCCGACGCGCGGGACCGGTTGAGGAACGATGCGCCTGTGGCGCTTTCCGGGAGCCAGGAATTCTGACACCACCGACTGCCTAAGCCTCGCCCGGGCAAACGAAAAAAGCGAGGCCAGGGCCTCGCTCTCGCGAAAAGAAGCTCTGAGACGTGTTACGGCGCCGCTTCGGCTGCCGGTTCAGGTTTGGGCGCGGCCGGGGCGTGGGGAACAGCCGGTGCAGCGTGGCCTGACTTCCCTACAAAACGCGTCTCTTTTTCCTTCACCAGGGTCGCGCCCTTGCCGAGGCGCTTGCGCAGGTAGGTCAACTTGGCCCGGCGCGCTCGGCCTTTGCGCTCCACTTCCACCTTTTCGACGCGCGGCGAGTGTACCGGGAAGACGCGCTCGACGCCTTCACCGTAGCTGATACGGCGGACCGTAAACATCTCGTTGAGGCCGCGTCCCCGCCGGCCGATCACCACGCCGGAAAAGATTTGGATACGTTCCTTGTCGCCCTCGACCACTTTGGTGTGCACGCGTACAGAATCACCGACCGCGAAAATCGCGGGTTCCTTGCGAAACTGTTCCGATTCGATTTTATCAAGTAATGCCTGGTTCATAAATCTTTTCACAGCAAATCGGGCCGGCGCTCTTCCGTGCGCTGCCGTGACTGTTCGTTCCGCCACTTGGCAATTTCCGCATGGTTGCCCGATAGCAACACGTCGGGCACTTTCATTCCGCCAAATTCCGCCGGCCGCGTGTATTGCGGATATTCCAGCAATCCGTGACTAAAGGACTCTTCCTGAGCACTTTCATCGTCGCCGAGCACGCCGGGCAACAACCGTGTGACAGCGTCGATGATGACCATCGCGGGCAAGGCACCGTTGGTCAGGACGTAATCGCCGATCGAGAGTTCGTCATGCGCGAGGCGCTCGCGCACCCGCTCATCGAAACCTTCATAATGCCCAGTGATGATGAGCAACTCAGCCGATTGGGCTAACTGTCGCGCAATGGCCTGGTTAAAAGTTCGTCCCGCCGGGGACAACAAGATAACTCGCGCCTTCTCAGTCGCCAACTTTTCTACCGCTTCAAAGATCGGTTCGGGCTTCAGCAGCATGCCCGGGCCGCCGCCGAAAGGTCGATCATCCACTGTCTTATGCCGATCGTGCGCGTAATCGCGCAAATTGTGGACGCTCAGTTGCAGCAATCCAGCCCGTCGGGCCCGGCCGATAATACTCTCGTCCAGCGGCCCCGCAAACATCGCGGGGAACAACGTGAGCACGTCGATTTTCATGGCTCGCTCGACCACCAGGCCTTAGCCGGCGCTGTCTCCTTGCGGCCTTCTCCAGGAGTTGCGTGCCGTCCGGGCTGCGTTGCCCTCAGCGTGTCGGGCCCTCTTCGACAATTTCCAACGTGCAGCGCAAACCCTTCTTCGCGCTGCCGGCCAGCAACAGCGAACGGATGGCATTGATCGTCATGCCTTGGCGGCCGATGATTTTTCCGACATCCTGCGGATGCAAGCGCAGCTCGTAAACCGTCGTGCCCTCGCGTTCCACCGGCGTAATTGTCACCGTCTCCGGGTGCTCCACGAGGCCTTTGACGACGTATTCCAGGAAGGCTTGCATAAGCCTCTGCGCGTCAAGCTGAGGTGGTGGTTATCGCCGGTGCCGCGACGGTTTTCGAGGCTTTCTTGATAAAACTGGCCACCGTGTCGCTGGGCTGCGCGCCCTTGCTCAGCCAATACTTCGCCCGCTCCAAATCCACCTTGAAATTCTCACCTTTCTTCAGGGGTTGGTAGGTGCCCAGTTCCTCGATGAATTTCCCATCCCGCGGACTGCGGCTGTCAGCCACAACAATGCGGAAAACTGGGGCGTTTTTTGCCCCGACCCGCTTCATGCGAATTTTAACTGCCATAAATGTCGTCTGTCGTTTTGCGGCTGCTCGATCCGGATCCAAACCGCTGTCAAGGTATGCTCAAAAATGAATGGTGAGGCTACCTGCGGTCGTGGGGCTTTGCAAGTCCTGATTTTGGAATCTTTTCTCGATCGAATTTTTCCAGACTCCGGCTTGTGGCCAACCTGATCTTCATCTTAACTCCTCAAATGGCAATCGCAAACAGACGCCAGGCATCCAGGTATGGAGTTCTCGAACTACCATTCGAAAACGTCCCCGGTCCTCAGCCAGCGCGCCGTCGAGTTCTGCGCGATGAACTTGAATCTTTCCGCGAGTTCGGTCAGCCAACCCGCAGACTCGTGACGAGCTATACCGGGGCGAGCGAACTTTCGGTCGATGCGCCAACTTACGTCAATGAGTTCTGGACCGCCAAGCAACGACAGGCCAATTCTCTGCACGAGGTTTCCTATCGGGCGTGTTTCAAGCCGCAGTTGCCGCGCTTTTTCATCGAGCGACTGACCCAGCCGGGGGACACGGTTTACGATCCGTTCATGGGCCGAGGCACTACTCCACTGGAAGCCGCGTTGCTGGGGCGCCTACCGGTCGGGAACGACGCGAACCCGCTGAGTGTTGCGATGACCCACCCACGGCTGTGTCCGCCGAGCCTGGCCCAGGTCGAAGAGCGCCTGCGGGAAATCTCGTTGGATGACCCGGCGGACATGCCGGATGACCTCCTGGCCTTTTACCACCCGGACACCCTGCGGGCCATCTCCTCGCTCAAGAAGTACCTGCTGGGGGCGCAGTCGAAATCCAGGTTTGACCTTCTCGATGAATGGCTCGCCCTCGTCGCTCTCAACCGGCTTACGGGGCACTCCAATGGGTTCTTTTCTGTTTATACGCTTCCCCCAAACCAGGCGGTATCGGCAAGGTCACAGCGAAAAATTAACGAGAAGCGAAACCAATCACCCCCCGCTCGCGACCTGGTCAAACTCATTCTGAAGAAAACCAGGCAACTCCTGGGCGATGTAGATCCGCGGGTCCGTGCCACTTTGGCTACCGTCTCCGAACGGGCGTTGCTGCTGACAGGACCCGCTCATGCGACGCCCCAGGTCAAATCGAATTCCGTGTCCCTGGTCGTCACTTCACCGCCCTTTCTCAACGTGGTCCAGTATGCCGCCGACAATTGGCTCCGCTGCTGGTTTCTCGGAATCGAGGCCAAAACCGTCCAACTCACTGTGCCGCATAAGCTCGATGAGTGGCAGGCCGCGATGCTGAAGGTGTTTCGCGAGCTATACCGCGTGCTCAAGCCCGGCGGTCATATCGCCTTTGAAGTCGGCGAAGTTCACGGGGGCCGGACCAAGCTGGAAGACACGGTTTTGCCGTGTGGTGTGGAGGCCGGTCTTGAGCCCCTGCTGGTCGTGATCAATGACCAAAAGTTTACCAAGACGGCAAATTGCTGGGGTGTCGACAATATGGGTAAAGGCACCAACACCAATCGTATCGTGCTGTTCCAGAAGCCGTAGCTCGATCGCTCAGAAAAGCGCATCCTTACAGGTCGGCGAGCTAAATCCTCCGCGGGCAACTTGCACCGATCCCGTTCCACCCCTACCTTGCGCATGCAATGTCGAAGTCGTCCGCGCGGTCCGCTATTCGCCTTCGGGGCGTCCGCCACAATAACCTTAAGAATTTCGATTTAGACCTGCCGCTGAACCAGTTGATCGTTGTGACTGGATTAAGCGGCTCGGGCAAGAGTTCGCTTGCCTTCGACACGCTTTTTGCTGAAGGACAGCGCCGATATATCGAGACGTTCTCGCCTTATGCCCGCCAGTTCCTCGAACGGATGGATAAGCCCCAGGTCGATAGCATTGAAGGCATTCCCCCGGCTATTGCCATCGAACAGCGCAATTCGGTCAGAACCACCCGCTCGACCGTCGGCACGATGACTGAAATCTGTGACTACATGAAGCTCCTTTGGCCGCGCGTTGCCCAGCTTCACTGCCGCCAGTGCCGCAACCCGGTGCGCAAGGATCCTCCTCAGAAGGTTTGGGACACCCTTCAGGAGAGCGGAATGCGAAACGCAGGATGCGGAGCGGGTGACCCCACCAATCCACAGCGCGAGTTTCTGATCACGTTCGATGTGCCGTTGAGCGAGAGACTCTCGCTCGACGAATCCCTCAGCCTGGTGGCCAAGCAAGGTTACCAACGCTTGCTGAGGGATGGAAAAATTGTGCGTCTAGACGAATTTGCCGACCGGGCGACCGGAAGCACGCTACCCGCACCGCGCCTCCAGTCCCTGACCGTCGTACAGGATTGGCTGAAAACAACCCCGGCCACGCGCGCTCGGTTTATCGAAGCCTGCGAGCAGGCCTACCATTTTGGCAAAGGCAAGCTAAGCCTTTTCCCTGTGAAAGCCGCCAAAGTGGAGACAACGCGTCCCTCGCGCTTTTCCAACCGGCTCCACTGCGCGGAGTGCGATATGGAATACCAGGAGCCTTCCCCTGCCCTGTTCAGTTTCAATCACCCGGTTGGTGCCTGCCCGACCTGCCGAGGATTCGGCCGGACCATCAGTATCGACTACGATCTCGCGTTGCCGGACCGCTCGAAAACTCTGTCCCAGGGGGTGGTAAAGCCATGGCAGACCGGCCAGAGTGCCGATTGCCAGCGCGATATGTTAAAAATGTGCCGCCGGTTCGCCGTGCCGACGGACGTTCCGTTCAATCAACTCTCTCGGAAATGGCAGGACCTTGTCATCGACGGAGAGCCCGATTACGGCAAAGACAAGGATCACGAGTGGCCGCGCGCCTGGTATGGCATTAAAGGATACTTTCGATGGCTCGAATCCAAGGCCTACAAGATGCACGTGCGGGTGCTCCTTTCACGGTACCGCGCTTACACCCCTTGCCACGCCTGCCGCGGAATGCGATTTCAGCCCGATGCGTTGCTGTATCGGCTTAAACTACCCGAGGAAACAACCAGCAACGCCCCGCAAGATGCCACCTGGAAAACCACCGGGGACGGCGGGGTTGGCCAGGGCCCGTTTACCTTGGCCGAGTTCTATCAGTTGCCGATCCGATGCGCTTTGCAATTGATCGAACGGCTCGAGGTCAAATCCCGGTCTCGACGAAACAATGATCCACTGGCACTCGTGCTCACGGAAGTTCACTCCCGGCTGACGTATCTTGCCGAGGTGGGGCTGGGCTACCTGACCCTCGATCGCCCCACCCGGTCGCTCTCCGGCGGGGAAACCGAGCGCGTGAGCCTGACAACCTGCCTGGGGACCCGCCTGGTGAACACGCTGTTTGTGCTCGATGAACCAAGTGTCGGCTTGCATTCCCGTGACACTGAACGCCTGATTCGTGTGGTCGAACAGCTCCGCAATGCCGGTAACACCGTCCTGGTCGTCGAGCACGAAGCCAGCGTGATGCGCGCCGCTGACCAAATTGTCGATCTCGGTCCGGGCCACGGAGCGACCGGCGGCCAAATCGTGTTTCAGGGGAGCTTCGCGGAGATTTTGAAATGCCCGTCATCCCTTACCGGCCAGTACCTGAGCGGCCGCAAACAAATCCAAATTCCGCTACGACGACCAGTGCTCGACTTGGCCGGGAGGTATCCCCACGCCGTCGCGCGCGCTCAGCCCGACAATGCCCTGGCGCTTAATGACACACCCGCACCCCTGCGGCTTGGATCGGATCCCGGCCGATGGCTAAGGTTGGCCGGGGCAACGCTCCACAATCTCAAGAACGTGTCGGTTGCAATTCCGCTCGGACGTTTCGTCTGCGTCACCGGCGTCAGCGGTT
>JANXQE010000732.1 GCA_025356925.1 Limisphaerales bacterium
CGTTCTCCGGCGGGCGCTGGTTCGGCGCGTCGTTCACGCTGATGGCGATCGCCGGGCTCGTGTCCCTGCCCGCGACCATACAAATCTTTGGTTGGACCCGCGCATCGGGAGTAAACAGGTCTCCCATATGAACGTGAATACATTTTCGGGCGCGGCATTGGCGGTTCAAGTTCGGCTTCTTGCTGGGATCGCCGTGCTTTGCGTCACGAACCGAGTTTGCGCACAAAACACGCCTCCGAGCATCACCTTGCAGCCTGCGGCAAAAGCGGTCAGCCTGGGAGCGAATGTCAGCTTCGCTGTGTCGGCCAAGGGAACAGCTCCCGTGAGCTTCCAATGGCAATTTCGCGATTCGGATTTGGCCGGCGCGACCAACACCCAGCTTAGCCTCACGAACGTTCAATTCAATCAGGCTGGGGACTACCAGGTGAGAATCACCAATGTGGCCGGGGTAACGATGAGCGCAACGGCCAATCTGAGTGTGATCCCGGCGTTCTTCAAGGTCACTTCCAGTCCTGTCTCGAACGCGAGTGGTGGCACCGGCGGCGCCTGGGCGGATTTCAACGGTGACGGCTATGTGGATTTGTTTGTTTCCTCCGGGAATGGATCGCCAAGCGTACTTTACACGAATAATGGCATGGGCGGGCTGGTGAACGATACGTTCGCGGGCGTGGGGTCGGGTACAGGAAATTCATGGGGAAGCGCGTGGGCCGACTACGACAATGACGGCCACCCGGATCTAATGGGCTCGGTTTACGGAGGGAGCAACTACCTGCTTCACAACAGCGGCGACGGCACGTTGAGGAAAGTCGCGGGCAGCCAACTCGAAAGCGTGGGTACCGGCAACAATGTCGTCTGGGGAGATTATGACAACGACGGGTTCGTGGATGCGTTTTTCGCGGGAGCCAATAATCTGCTCTTCCACAATGAGGGCGACGGAACTTTCACCAGGCTTACTAACTCCGTTGTCATGAAGGATGGTTCGGGCCAGGGTTGCGCCTGGGGCGATTATGACAACGACGGTTTCCTGGACCTGTTTGTAACTCGTGTCAACCAGTCCAACCTGCTGTTCCATAATAATCGGGATGGAACTTTTTCGAAAATCTCCAGTACGCCGTTTTCAACCGATATCGCCATATCGCAAGGCTGCTCGTGGGGCGATTATGACAACGATGGCTATCTCGACCTGGTTGTTTGCAATGTGGGCGCCAGGAACTTTCTGTATCACAACGCCGGTGGCGATCACTTTGAAAAAGTCACGAACAGCATCATCGGCGGCGTGTTGGCAAATTCGTCCGGGAGCGCCTGGGCGGATTACGACAACGACGGTTATCTCGATCTGTTCATCGCGGTACGGGGCGGGATGAACCTTCTCTTTCACAATAACGGTGATGGCACTTTTACACGAGTGACTGCCAGCAGCCTGATTGTGGACAGCGGCACCTGGATTGGCGCGGCGTGGGGTGATTTCAACAACGACGGATTCCCGGATTTATTCGTGGGTAATCTTCAGGGGAATAACGCGCTTTATCTCAACGCGGGGAACTCCAACAACTGGATCACCGTCACCTGCCAGGGCCGAGTGTCCAACCGCAGTGCAATTGGCGCGAAGGTGCGGCTGAAGGCGACGATCCACGGCAAGGAGACCTGGCAGTTGCGGGAGGTCTCTGGCGGCGGAGGGCTGGCGAGTCAGAATGATCCGCGCGCTCAGTTTGGTTTGGGCGACGCCACCAACGCGGACCTAATCCGCGTGGAATGGCCGTCGGGGATTATCCAGGAGTTGACCAACGTTGCGCCGAAGCAGTTTATTGTTATCCGAGAACCATCGCGTTTGAAGGCCGAACTGCTGCCGGGAACCGCCCTGCTGCGTTTCACCCTGGCAGGTGGCAAGGGGATCCCCTATTCGGTAGAAACCTCAGCAGATTTAAGTTCCTGGGTTGTGTTTTCTTTCCGCACTAATCAAACCGGGACGGACGTTTGGACCAATCAGCTCTCGAGCCAGGACCCGTTCCGCTGGTATCGGGGGCGGGAGTAAACGGGCGGTCTTCGGCCGCGTTCACATCAAGCCAGGGAGGTGGCTTGCCAGGTTGGTCCAGCCACGTCGCCGATGCCCAACTTCCTCACGCTATTCTCTGGGTGGAGTTAAATTCTTCTCGCCGGTTCCGACCGGGTTAGACTATTGATGAGCTGAAGCCGACTGGCCGAGGCCGCGTTCAGCGAGCCCCGCCGACTGGCCGGAAGCGTCGGTGAAAAAACTAGGCTCAACTGGAATTAGAATCCTGATTGCGGATGATCAAGCGGATGTCCGGGAAGCACTGTTGCTGCTTTTCAAGACGGAAGGCTATCAGTCCCAGGCGGTCGATTCGCCGGCAATGGTGCTCGATTTGTTGCGGAAAGAAGAATTCTCACTGGTCTTGATGGACCTGAATTATTCCCGGGACACCACGTCCGGCCAGGAGGGGCTTGAGCTGCTTTCGCGGATCCAGGAACTCGACTCGACCGTGCCGATCGTGGTGATGACGGCTTGGGCTAATGTGGAGTTGGCGGTCGAGGCGATGCGGCGAGGCGCGCGGGACTTCGTGCAGAAACCCTGGGATAACGTTCGGTTGCTGACGATCATCCGAACCCAGATCGAATTTAGTCAAGCAGTGCGCAAAGGCACGCGGTTGGAGGCCGAGAATGAGATTTTACGCGGGCAATCACGTCCCAACCTGATCGCCGGATCGGCTGCGATGCGCCCAGTCCTGGATCTGATCGACCGGGTGGGGCCTTCAGATGCCAATGTGCTGGTCACCGGTGAGAGTGGGACCGGGAAAGGCCTGATCGCCGGGGTCCTGCATGCGGTTTCAGCCAGAGCCAGGAAGACCTTGGTAACGGTTAATACTGGCGGGCTTTCCGAAGGCGTGTTTGAGAGCGAGGTTTTCGGCCATGTGAAAGGCGCGTTCACCGACGCAAAGAACGATCGGGTGGGCCGATTTGAATTGGCCGACGGCGGGACGCTGTTCCTGGATGAAATCGCGAATGTCCCCCTCAAGCATCAGGCGAAGCTCTTGAGCGCGATCGAGTCGGGCCAGTTTGAAAGGGTGGGGTCTTCGAAGACAAACCAGGTTGATGTCCGGGTGATCTCGGCAACCAATTCGGACCTGAGGAACGAGATCAGTGCGGGACGGTTTCGCGCAGACTTGTTGTTTCGTTTGAACACCGTGGAGATCCAGTTGCCGCCTCTGCGGGATCGGCGGGAAGACATTCCAGCTTTGGCGTCCTTTTTTTTGAAGCAACATCTGCACCGCTACCGCAAACGGCTGGTAGGATTTGACGAGGCATCGCTGCGAATTCTTATCACCCACCCGTGGCCGGGCAACATCCGGGAGCTCAATCACGTCGTGGAACGCGCGGTCTTAATGGCTCAAACGGATTTGGTCCGCGTGGAGGATTTGGGGCTCCAACCGAGCGAAGACCCATCGCGTGCCCTGGAGGAAATGAATATCGAAGAGGTTGAGCGCTTGCTGATTAAAAAGACTCTTTTGCGTTTTGAAGGCAATGCCCGGAAGGCGGCCGAATCTTTGGGGCTCAGCCGCAGCGCCTTTTATCGGCGGCTGGAGAAGTATGGGCTGTGAAACGAGTACCCGCAGCGTGAGATCGATTTCGACCGCTGCCCACTGGAGGCTTGGATGATCCGGCGGCTGAAGCATGAGCATCGGATTTTTTGGGCAGCGCTGTTGGCCGGCTTGCCTGCAACGGGTGCCGCTTTGGCGTTTCTCTGGGTGGGGGAATACAGCGCTGAAATAAAGTGGACAGTGATGCTGTTTATCCTGGCGATGTGGTTGGGGTGTTCGGCTGCGCTGATCGGCAAGGTGCGGTTCCC
>JANXQE010000735.1 GCA_025356925.1 Limisphaerales bacterium
CCTTGATATCGAGTCCCTCGGTGGAATTGTCGCGGAAAAAATCGTGGAGAGGAAATTAGCCGAGGAACCGCTCGATCTGTTTAACCTCAAATTGGATCAACTGGCGAACCTCAATCTTGGGACAGACGAAGAACCCCGACTGTTCGGCCAAAAGAATGCAACCAAGCTTCTCGCGGCCCTCGAACGAGCCCGTACTCTGCCCCTAGCGCGTTGGCTACACGGCCTCGGCTTTACCGACGTCGGGGAAATAACAGCTCACCATATTGCTCTGCTGCATCGCGACTTGGAGGATGTTGCTGGCTCGGACGTTCTCCATGCCATTGTCCAGACGATGCGCGATCGGCTACAAACCAAACCGGCGGGGGGACACTCACCTCTCCAACCCCAAAGCGGGCTGGCAGCACTCCGCGCCGCAGTCGATCGCCGCGCGAGCGGCAGCCACCAACTCCTGAAACAGGTTGACTCCGAGAGGCACGTTCTAGCCGCAAGGTGCGAAAACGCCCGGCTGGAAGCAGACCAAGTTAACAAGGTGATAGAAGAAATTAAAGCACGTTCGGCAAAGCCATCCGAGGAGCTGAAGAAGAAACGCACCAAACTAAGAAGCGAAATCAAGCTGCTTGAAGAAAAAGCCAATAAAGCTGGAGTTCACGAGTCAATCGGTCCAGTGGTCGCTGGGAGTCTTATCAGTTTTTTCGAGTCCCCAAGGGGCAAGCTGCTTTTGGAGAAGTTGCGACGGCTTAGGATTTCACCAAAGGGTGGACTGGCGGATCGCGTAGAAGCAAAAGAATCTGGAGACGAAAGATCGCAGTCGTTGTTGGGCAAGACCTTCGTCCTAACTGGCACCTTGGCCTCGATGGACCGCGAGAGTGCCGCGGAAGCAATCCGCAAACGAGGAGGAACTTTGACCAGCTCGGTGAGTGGCAAGACAGATTTCTTAGTAAGTGGTGAAAACGCTGGGGCGACCAAAAGTGAGCAAGCGCGAGCCTTGGGAATAACGCACATAACCGAAGAGCAATTCTTGCGAATGCTAGGACTGGAGCCTCGAGCGCGCTCTGACGCGCAACAAAGTCTTCTTTGAAAGAAATGCTTATGACTCAAGAGTGGCTTGTGCTCGATCGTTTCAACCAACCAAAGGGGCCATACACGATTGCAGAGGTTTGTGCCCTACTGCGGCACCATGATTTTTACATTTGCAAGCAAGGGATGAAAGATTGGGTCCTGGGTGGTAGTACACTCGAAGTGCGGTCCTATATGTCCACGGCGGGTTTTTATGAGCTCAAGGGCGCGACCGCGCGAAGGCCTGAGAGATTCCAAACCGCAGTTGATTCACTGCTTCAACTAAGCCGAACTCTGTTGTGTGACAAATACCTGAGCCAAGATGAGATTGGCCAACTCGGCTCTTGGGTCAACGACCATCCAGAGGTTCTTCAGGAGTGGCCAGGCAACGTAATCGCCCAACGCGTAATGGAACTCCGTGCAAAAGGTCTGATCACAGAAGAGGAAAGATCCGGTTTGCAGGTCATTCTTGAAAAGGCGATCGGCATAAGACCGGACACGGCACTAGCAATGACCCTCGCCACCCGGCTTCCGGTTGATGAGCCGGCTCCCAACGTCCAATTTCGAGGCCGGTTCTTTTGCTTCACAGGCAACTTCGTTTACGGGACTCGTGCGAAATGTGAGCAGTCGGTGCTTTCCCTCGGTGGTGCCTGCCACATGCACCCTACCGGGGAGACACATTATTTGGTCATTGGGACGATTGCGAATCAGCGATGGGCTCACGAAAACTTCGGAAGGAAGATAGAAGCGGGAGTGTCCCTCAGACAGTCCGGGCACGGAATACGAATTATCGCTGAGGAGCATTGGGTGAGCTGCCTGGGCCGCCCCTTGTCTGAAGCCGACCAATTGGCTCAGCAAGGGCCGGCGATCGTGCCTCAAAAGCGCAGTTCACCCATGAATTTGTCCAGCCGATGTGTCTCGGGCCCGTTGGCTGGAAAAACTTTCGTTCTAACGGGCACGCTGCCGAATCTCAAGCGGGAGGAGGCAGCGGCAAAAATCGAGGCGGCCGGCGGCAAGGTCAGTGGAAGCGTAAGTAAGAAGACCAATTACGTCGTAGCCGGCGAAGATGCCGGGTCGAAACTAGACAAGGCGCGGAAGCTAGGCGTGCAAATCATCAGCGAGCCGGAGCTGCTGAAACTGTGTGCTGGCTAACAAAAGTCCTCCTGTCGGTGGAGCTTGCCGTATGACGTTGAAAAATCCTATCTTGAGGCGACGCAACCGTCGCGCTCTCGCGTCGGATCCACGACAAACAAGTGCACAGCCTGCAACCCACAACCTTGGCGCTGGTGCTGCTCGCGGCGCCGGCTTCACTGATGGCCCAAACCAATCCATCTCAGGCTGAAAGGTGGCTGGCCAAGGCGGACCTAGCCCCGCCGCTGGTCGTGCCAAATTCGAGCGAGAAATGGGAGGTCGAGCGCAAAGACATTCGCGCCACCCTTTCACGACTGCTGGGCAAGCTGCCACCGCGGCCCAGCGTGCCCCAGGTCCAGACCATCTCGCGGGAGGATCGCGGGGATTTTGTGCTCGAGAAGTTCGCGTTTGATAACGGCGCCGGGGCGACTGTGCCCGGTTATCTCCTGCTCCCGAAACAGCCATCGGGCAAAGCGCCCGGAATCCTGTTCTGCCACTGGCACGGCGGCGAATACGAAATCGGCAAGGAGGAATTGTTCCAAGGGCGACACACGCCCGAACCTCCCGGCCCGGCTTTGGCCCGACACGGCTTCGTGGTCCTCGGGATCGACGCTTATTGCTTCGGCGAACGCAACGGCCAGGGACCCGGCGGGCCGGACGAGAAGGGCTCCGGCGGGGAAATGACCGCCAGCAAATTCAATCTCTGGGTCGGGCGCACATTATGGGGAATGATCCTGCGCGATGATCTGATGGCGTTGGACTATTTGGCTTCGCGGCCGGAGGTCGACTCCGCGCGCCTCGGCGTCACCGGCATTAGCATGGGCGCGACCCGTTCGTGGTGGTTGATGGCGTTGGACGAGCGCCTCAAGACTGGAGTCGCTGTCGCCTGTCTCACCCGTTACCAAAACCTGATTCACCACGAGGAATTGAAAGCGCACGGCATCTACTATTTCGTGCCCAACCTGCTCAGCCATTTTGATACTGAAGCCATCGTGGCGCTGATCGCTCCGCGCCCGGTTCTTTTCCAAACCGGCGACCAGGACTCCGGCTCGCCCGTTGACGGCGTGCGGGCAATCGAATCGGGGGTGCGTCCCGTGTATCGACTGTACGGGGAAGAACACGGCTTCGAGAGTCTCATTTACCCTGGATTGGGCCACGTTTATACCCCCGAAATGTGGGCCAAAACGCTTGGCTGGCTGGATGAAAAGCTAAACCCCAAGATGAAATGATCATCGGGGGCTCCTTGGCTCCAGGGCTTAACCCGCCTACACCAACCGCTCCTTCCCAGACCTCTGCCTCGAGCTCAAGGGGTTGATCAGATCCAGGGTTTTTCCCCCGCGATACGGCGCTTGCAATCTGGGGATAGCCGCTCCATGCTGGCTAAAGCGCCAGTTGCAGGGCGCGCCGCTAAATGCGCCTGATGTGAAGTGATGAGTACATTACCGGACAACGAATTCGATCTTGAGAAACTCTTTTTGCCTGCCTGGGCACAAGAGGGACCGTCCTCAGCCAAGTACGCGAAGTATGAAGGTCGGGAAGAGAGACCCGAGGGGCGTGGCGACCGCCGAGGGCCCCGGCCCCCAAGGCGCGACGGCCCGCCAGGGCCCCGACGGGATGGAAACCGTCCCCGCCAGGACCAGCGGGGACCGGGCGGAAGCGACACGAGCGGGCAGCGCTCGGCGGGTGGCGGTCGTGAGTTCCATGGCGATCGCCAGGGACCACGTCGAGGCGCCCCCCTGGATCGGCGCGAGGCTCCGGCACCCTTGCCGGAGATCAATTTAAGCCTGGTTCCCGAAGAGAAAGGGGTGGAATCGCTGGCGCGCCAAATCAAGATGACGGGTCGGGCGTATCCTTTGTTTGATATTGCCCAAATGATTTTGCAGAAGCCGGAGCGGCATACCATCACCTTCAGTGTTAGAAAAAATGCCGAAGGCCAGCCCATTCAAACTCTGTTTCTCTGCGCACTGGATGACTCTTTGTGGCTCTCTGAAAACGAAGCGGTGGCCCACGTGCTGAAGAAGCACTTCAGCACTTTTTATCAGGCGGAGCGTACGGCCACCGAGCCACCGAAGGGCAAGTACACCTTCGTAGCCCAATGCGGCATGAGCGGTGTTGTGCTTGGGCCGCCCAATTATCACGATTATCAGAACCAACTGC
>JANXQE010000791.1 GCA_025356925.1 Limisphaerales bacterium
CGTCTCGGGAGAGCGCCGAATTCGGCGGATTCCCATCCGCCGCTACGGCACCTTTGCGATGCGCCCAAGCCCTCACCCCATTTCCCTCTCCCCATCGGATGGGGAGAGGGAAATTTTCTTCGGCCGGTCGACCCAGGGTAGGTCCGCAAGCGGACGAACTCTGGGCTGGTATATGGAACCCCGTTGGGGTTCACTGAATTCCACTAAACACTCTCGGGAGTCGGGTGTTTCCAGGGCGAGCGATATGCGCGTGCCAGCCGGCCATTGGCTTCATCGTCACCAACAACTTTACCCGCGTCAGCGTCCCAGCGGAGACTGCGTCCTAATTCCATGGAAAGGTTGGCGAGAATGCAAGAAGCGGTTGAAATGTAGCCCTCTTCAATATCCGCTACCGGGCGTTCGCCGGATTTGCGGGCCTGGACAAAGTTCAAGAGGTTCCGCCGGTTTGCCGACGCGGCAAACAACTCGGTTTCTTTGTGCGCGACGTCTTCCGGATATTTTTCGCGCTCCTCGACCGCTTTGACCCTCTCGGGCGAGCCGCCATCGTTGGGAATGTAGTCGTACGACCACACGCTGAGCTTCAAGGTGCCTTTCTCTCCGTAGTAGGTTACTCCCCAAGGGTAGTCCGGTTCCGGATTTCGGCCCCAATTGCGTTGGCTCCATACGACCTGGACATCGCCATAATCGAAAAGCGCCGTCTGGGTGTCGTGGACGTTCACGCTCGAATGGCGGTCCCGCATCAAAATGCCGCCGGTCGAAGAGATGCTCCTGGGCCAGCGGAGATCGAGGAACATTCGCGTCACATCGAACAGGTGAACGCAGAGGTCACCGGTTTGGCCGTTGCTGAATTCGCGCGCGTCACGCCAGCGGCGTGGATGGATGCCCGGGTTGTAATCACGCCATGCCGCCGGCCCGACATACATTTCCCAATCCAGGGTTGAGGGAGGCGCGGTCGGTGCGGGGAAGCCGTCTCCGCTGCCGTAGTAGCTGTGGATGTCCACGTAGGCGATTTTTCCGAGTTTGCCGCTCTTGATGTAGCGGTCGCGCGCTTCCAGAATATGTGGCGTGCTGCGCCGTTCCAATCCCACCTGGACCGTGCGCTTGTATTTTCGCGCTGCCGCAACCATCGCCTGACCTTCGACCACGTCATAGCTAATCGGTTTTTGAACGTAAACATCCGCTCCCGCCTTGCAGGCATCGATCATGGGCAAGCAATGCCAGTGGTCGGGGGTGCCGACCAGCACGATTTCCGGCCGCTGGTCGGCCAACATTTTGCGGTAGTCCCCGAACACAGGCGGCTTCTTTCTGGATAGTTGGCGTGTGGCGACCAACTCCGCCGCGGCGTCCACCATTTTACTGTCCACATCGCAGAGGCCGACGACTTCCACGGGCGCAACCTGGATTAGGTGAAAAAGATCAGTCTTTCCGTACCAGCCACAGCCAATCAGTGCGACACGCAAAGGCTTTTCTTCCTCGACGGCGAAGAGGCTTGTTTTCGCCGCCGCCAAAGCAAACGCACCGGCTCCGCTTGTCTTCAAGAAACGTCGTCTAGTCATGTGTCAGGTCTTTCGTTTTGTTTGCGGGATGTTCGCTCCGAGACGGTCTCTCGGCAACGCATAATGCGTTATGCGCGATGCATTCCGGGTCGAGCAGCCGCTGATAGGAAAGGTGCTCGGCGGACTCTGGGGCAGCCTGATCATAGTAGCGCTTAACCGGCTGAACCACTGTATTTACCGGCTGCCGGCTTTTTTGCTAAGGTTGTGCGGTTTTGGCGCTCGGCGGCTGTTATTAGGATAAGATGAACCGCAATGACCTAGAGTTGATCGGTGAATACGCCGCCACCCGGTCCGAGCCGGCTTTCGCCGAACTCGTTCGGCGATACATCGATCTCGTTTAATTGTCGCGATCGCTAGCCCGGAGGGTTACGCCGAGATCACGGCCGAGCAACTGCTGGACACGCGCTCCGCTCAACTGGAACCTTGGGCGCGGATCGAAGGTCAGTGGCAGTCGGCCGGCAAGCCCGTTCCCAATGGACGGCTCACTTTGAAACTGACGCCGAAACCGGGCCGATTTCTTAAGCTTGGCGCTTCGGACTTCGAAATAAACACCGACGCAGATGGCCGATTCAGCTTTCCTCAGGCACCCCCCGGCGCTTTGCAGATTTTGACTTGGCGCACTACGGCCGCGGGTGCGGCCGGAACAAGCTTCGGCCGGAGGGAGCTGGTTTTCGAGGCCCGCCCCGGAGAGACCAATCACCTCTTGGTCGGCGGCTCGACTGACCTTTCGGGACCCCAGGATCGGGTCGGTCACGATTGAAGCTTCCAGCCCAGGCTGAGATAGCATGGACTTCCTTTGACGCTGAACGGAACGCACGGGCGACGGTCAAACGATCATGTATCCGACCCGGCGCCCTCTGGCTGCGGCTTGCGCTGCTCTATGGTCGATCGTGGCAGCGGCAATCCTGGCCGGCTGCAACACAGAGCGATTGTCGCCATCGCCTGGCTTGCTACAGGCGCCACCGAGGAAAGTCGATCTAGCTGCGCTTGACCCTGGCCTTATCGTAATCGCTTCAAGCCCGAACGCCGCTGAGATAAGCGCTGACCCGCCAAATCGCCGGGTGGAGCCCGCGAGTGAAGGAGCCGCGGATGCCACGCGGAGCGTTTTGAATACTCCCAGCCTCGGCAACCCACAATTGGAGGCGGGCGTGGGGGTCGTCCAGTTTGCCCTGACGCCGTTCGCCGCGGCCTACGGTGCGATAAACGGTACCCAGCAGCGGCTTTCACCCAGCGAGGTCACCACGGCGCAACTGGAACTGGCACAAGCAATGAAGTCAAATGCCGTCCCGGAGATGTTGGTTCAAAGGGTAGGAGATGTTGCCCGCCAGAAGACGAGGCGCTTGCTCGTCTGTACGAGCGGCAGCTCAGACGCTCCTTCGAAAGATGTCCCGCGGTGCGCGGTGCTTGAAATTGCTGTGAGTCATCTTTGGCTCAAAGTCGCCAAGCCGGGTGCGAACCAATACACATTGTCCATCGGAGCAAGCGCGCGGTTAGTGAGGGCTTCGGATGGGCGAGTGTTGCTCGAGCGTTCCTATCACTACGAGAGCGGTCCCGGGTGGTTCATCGACTGGACACGGAATGGGGCGTTAGCCGGCGTCGCAAAAACCGGCTACCAGGTTCTGGCCAATCAGATTGCAGAGGATGTTTTCGAGCCTGCTTCTCAGCCGCCGATCCTGATTGGCCCTGGCCAGAAGCAAACGCGGGGAGCGTCGTCGATCCGGGCCTTGACTCGTTCGACCGGGAGCCCCGCACGCAGCGAGTGGTCTGCCCACCAGAACGGGCCTGGGGTGGCTAAACAGTGGACACTCCAATTGAAGCCTCGTCGCATTTTGACGGTTAGTACCCATCGGCACGGGATTTCCCGTCCGGCCGGCCATCCGCGCCGTGTACTCACGCGCCGGGTCCGAAACTGTGCGCCAATCCAGAGCGCTGCCTCTTTCCAACTCGTGAGTTTGGCCCAGGGCGAGACCAACTCCATGGAGATTCACACCAGCAAAACCGACGAGCGTCTGCGTTCACCGAAGCCGGCGCTGGAACCGGGGAGCAATCCCGGAGACAGGTATGATACCGAATGGGCCATGGATGGACTGGAAAATGACAGAAATGCGGTGGTGCAAGGCGTATCATGCGTGGTCGCCGTGCCCTTTGGACTTTGGGAACAAACGGTTGGTGTGATCCACCAGGGTTCGCTCGAGAGGTCGGAGAAATTGTCGAGAGCTCTGAACGCCGTCACCACCCAACAGCACTTCGAAGGAGCTTTGGCGGATGAGGTGGCGAGCAATCTTCAGTCCAAGGTCGTGGACCCAGTCCGAAGAACGGACGAACCGATGCGGTTCGCGTTCTCAAATATGACCGAAGGAAGTGGGGGAGGCTCAGCCCCAGCCAATCGAGCGACGCAATACAAGACCGCATTGGAAATTCAAGTGCTCGCCCCAAGGTTCGTGGGAAAACACCCCAACAGCTCCTCGCGCGCTATGTTGGTGGAGGTTCAGGTCACAGTATTCAGGACTTCGGATGGACAGGAACTCTATTCGCGTCCGATTCAGTATCGGAGTTCAGCGAAACCGCTCAAGGACTGGGCCGCCTCTGACGCGCGCTTGTTCCGCCAGGAGTTGGAGGCGTGCTCGCAACGAACGGCTCAGGCCTTGGTTCGCGACCTGATCGCTCGCGGATTCGTGACACCGCTGCAGAGCACGAATTCGGTCGTTTTGGACCAGCGAAATTGACCTGTGCTCGAGTTCCTGAAGCTCGGCTTGCGGCGGGCAGGAATGTCCGCGCGCCTTTCAGGTTGCGGGCGCGACGCGTTGGAGCAAAAGCGCCAGGAGAAATAGGCAGAGGAAAACGACCGCGAACCCGTGACCCACCGCGGCAAGCCAGTCCACGAGGGCGATGCCGGCCAGCAAACCCGCCACTCCGCCGGGAACCGCGAACGAAAGCTTTGGTTTCCGGCTAAACAAACACCAGAGTGTCCAGTCGGCCTGCACCATAACGAGAGTCCAGAGACCCCAAGCGGCCGCGATAGAATGGACGGCCGCGATCAACGCCGGCATAAAAAGCAACACGACGGTCCAGCGCATGAGTCTGGCCCCGGTGCTTTCGCCACGCGCGAGGTAGCTGAGCCCAAGAATATACGCAGCCAGCCCGGCGGCCCCCCAGAGCACTGCTGGGTTCGCATTTCCCGCGGCGGCTGAGCCGGCCACGAGATATAAGAGGAACCGGCAGGAGGCCATCAGTATGGGCGCCAGGCTGGTGCGCTTATGCACGAAATCATACAGCACGATGGCCAAGAGAAGGAGCGAGGCGGTGAGAGTTGGGACTTTGCCCAGGGGAAGAAATGTCACCCACCCAGTCATGAGGCACAGGAAGGATAGCCCCCAAACCATTTGCGAACTGATCTGGCCGCTAACAATCGGCCGCTCCGGCCGATAACGACGGTCAAACGCTTGATCGACCGCGTCGTTCAAGAACATCCCGCCGGTGTAAAGGAGGGTTGCGCCGAGACAAAGCAGAGCAAAACGAGCCCAGGGTCCGCCTCCACTCAACAGCCATGCGGCCAGGCAATTCGACCAAACGGTCGGCAGGTTCGAGACTCGGGCGAGAACGAGGAGCGTCCTCATTCGGCGGCGAAAGTGGCGGGAGCCAAGTTGTGCTCGGCCAGGCGGTGGAGCGTCCAGTGGTATTCGCCGACGAGCTGCTCGGCAACGTCGCGACTTTTCAATGCCTCCGGCAAAACCGCCCAGGTGTACGTTTCCATTTCGAGGTGCGAGCACAGGTGCGGCTGGGCCTGGAGCAACTGCATCAGCCCAATGACGTGGTCAGAGGTGGTGTCAAACTCGCCCGGCTTCTGGCAATGCAGGGGCACGTGAAAGTGCACTCGCCATTCTTCGGCCGCGCCGTTCGCCTCTGCCTTCGCGGCGTCCAGCGCGAGGGGGAGATCCTTGTATCGCGCGAGGGAACCATCCGCCTGGCGCGCGATGACCTGGTGCAGGTAAACGTCGTCCGCAAACGCCGCCAGTTGCGCCAGAGCGGCGGCCGTTGGGCGGAGCTTGAGCGCGTTACTGAGGTGAATTTTGCTCAACCGGATGCCGTGCGCCTGGAGGAGGCCAATCGCTTGTTGAGGTGGCTCGAACTCGACGGCGAAATGGCAAGTGTCGTAGTTCACCCCCAGATGCCGGTCGAGGCGAGGGTCCCCGGGATGTTGCTCGCGCAGCCTGGTGAAAAAGCTCACGGTTTCGCTGCTGTTCTCAAAGAGCCCGAGCGGCTCAGGCTCCAGTCCCAGGTGCAAGCACCGTTCGGTCCGCTCACTGAGGCGGGCGATATGCTCGACGCAGCGCCACAGAGTATCACGGATGAGCTGGACCTGGTCCGCGCTGCGGATGAACTCCTTGAAAGAACCGGGCAAAGTGCTAACGCTGCCCTCGATGCCCGGCGGCAGGAGTTGCGCCAGGAGGTCGAACAATCGCGTCGTGTATTCGAGTCGCTGCGGGCTGGTCCAATCCGGGGAATACACCTGTTCTTTGACCGGGCCGCCATGGAACCGGCCAAACGGAAAGCCATTGATCGTGAAAACGTAACAATCATGCCGTTCGAGCCAACGCTGGAATTCGAGGAGCCGAGGGGGATCGAGCAATTCGCGTGAGGCCTCATCGCTGAGGCGCAGGCCAATCGCGAAATCGCCCCGGCAGTGGAGCTGAGTTTTAACCGCAAGCGTCCACCGGTTTAGGGAATCAAACGTCTGCGCCCAGTTTTCGCCGGGGTGCACGTTGGTGCAGTACGCCAGGTGAAGGCCGTGCAAGAGTTTCATCAGAGGTGATGAGCGGTGGCAGGAGGAGCCATGAAACCCGAAGGCCGAAATCCGAAGGCCGAAAGAAGGCCGAAATCCGAAACCCGAATTGCGGCCAACTCCAAAACTCGCCGGGCAGATTTAAGAGCGGGTAGGGTCACCTATTTACAGTGCGACATGAAGTTGGGGGATTGACTGAGAAACTTGAGTGGGTTTTGATAGATCATTTTATCCACCTGATCGGGACTTTGGCCGCGGCGGCGCATCTCCAGCGCGGCATAGGGCACTGCCAACGGCACGCTGACGCCCCAGTCGCAAGCGCTGTTCATCCACAACCGGTCGGAGCCGTATTGCTCGATCATGTCGACCGATCGAGCCCCGGTGCACTTGGTCTCAGGATACAAGGTCATGCCAGCCCAAAAGCCCGCGTCGAGAACCATGCGAATGGTGTGCTCCTCGACGTGATCGATAATGCACCGCTCGGGCCGAATCCGCGGGTCGCTGCGCAAGACATCGAGAATGAGGCGTGTGCCTTTGAATTTGTCCTCGAGGTGAGGAGTATGAACCAGGATTAACTGGTTGTGCCGGGCGGCCAGGTCCACATGCAGCTCGAGGACTTTGAGTTCGTTGCGGGAGTTCTTGTTAAGCCCAATCTCGCCGATCCCGAGCACATTGGGCCGGCCCAGGAACTTTGGGATCAGCCCGATCACTTCGGTCGCGAGCAGCACATCTTCGGATTCTTTTGGGTTAATGCACAGCCAGCAGTAGTGCGGCAACCCGAATTTGGCGGCGCGGCGCGGCTCGTGTTCAGTCAACTGACAAAAATAGTCGTAAAACCCGGCCGGGGAGCTCCGGTCAAAGCCGGCCCAGAAGGCGGGCTCACAGATCGCGGCGCAGCCGGCGGCGACCATGTCCTGGTAATCATCGGTGACCCGGCTGACCATGTGGGCGTGTGGCTCGATGTAGCGCATAGGCTCAGCTCTTGGCAGGCCAGGCGCCGCAAGCGGCTTTGGTCGTGGCGGCGGGGATTGGCTCGACGGTAGGATCGCTGAGGTTCAACAGGACGTGCTCGGCGCGGGCGGCGTCGGGTCGGCGTAATTCGTCGAGAGCTCGCGTCAAGGCGTTCAGCCTGAAATCAGCCTGGCCTTCGGCGCGATCCAGGCGATCGAAAAAGGCGGCGAGATCGATCAGCTTCGAGCGCGCTTCGAGGAAGTAAAGATCCAACAATTGCTGGCGGTTCATAGTTGCCGAGGAAAGGAGTATACCAAAGGTTGCGTTCGCCACAAAACCAAAAACCTCGCGGCCAGGAGAGCGGCAGGCGAGGCCGAACCCGGAGCTCGGAAGCCCTGCCGTGCTGCCCAAGGAGAGAGGCTTGCTCTGGGTCGCATAAGCGGCTATATCATTGGCACCACGTGCAAAACCGACACAGTTCTCAAGTTTCGGCGTTAAAAACGAGCTGCGCCCGAGCGGCGACTTTATTTGTGTTCGGGACACTCGTTCTCGCCGCAGGTGGCGGGGCGGCAGCGGCAGAGTCCGGCGGCCCTCGGATTTATTTCCACGAACCGGTCTATGATTACGGGACAGTCGTGGTGGGTGCCGTGATCAAGCATGTGTTCACGTTCACAAACACAGGCAATCAAACGCTGGTGATTGAGGAGGTGAAATCGACTTGCGGCTGCACGGCGGCTGGGGCGTGGTCGCGCAAGACCGAGCCAGGCAACAGCGGCACCATCCCGGTCGAGTTCCACACCGGACATTTTAATGGGCCGACCGCCAAGCCGGTAACGGTAATCTGCAACGACACCAACCAGGCGGGAGTGACGCTGGAGCTCAAAGGAATTGTTTGGCATCCGATCGACGTAGTCCCGGCCGCGGCTGCCTTCTCAGGCGTGCTCGAGACACCCACCAACATGTACCGGACGATTCACATCACTAACCGGGAGGATCAGCCGCTGATCCTGAGCGAGCCCAAGAGCAACCAGCGCGCGATTGCCGCTGAAATAACCACTAACGTACCCGGCCGTTCCTACGACTTGACCGTAAAGCTGGTTCCGCCTTTGGGAGCCGGAAATGTTTTCGGGGAGGTCAGCATGAACACGTCCTCGAGCAACATGCCCGCTCTCACCGTGTCGGTCTGGGCAATCGCCCAGCCCGCCGTGATGGTCTTGCCGGCCCAGGTTCAATTGCCGCCAGGCCCGTTTACCAACCAGCTCACCAGGTCAGTTTCGGTGCGAAACAACGGGCCGACACCGTTGGAGTTGTCGGACCTGTCGATAAGCGCCAAAGGCGTGGATGCGAAGCTGTACGAGCTGCAGAAGGGACAGAACTTCACGGTCATGTTAACCTTCCCGGAAGTGTTCGAGACAGCCAAAGGGGATACCTATGAGTTAAGTTTCAAGTCGAACAATCCCAAATTCCCGACGCTCAGGGTGCCGATTGTGCGACGCTGAAGACCGAGCTTTTTAACCACAAAGAACGCAAAGAGCTCAGAGATCCTGGACCGCGTTCACGGACTCGATCCCGCCCGTGTAGACCTTGGTTTGTATCGTCCCGGTTTCTTTGTGATCTTTGTGTTCTCTGTGGTTCAGCTCAGAGCTCTTTCGATCCTGGGGCCCACACGTACTTGCGGAGCTCGAATTTGTAGGACCCGAAATTGATGAGAAGTCCATGAGCCAGACGCGCTGACTTGAGGTAGCCAACAATCTGCGCTTCATGTTCAGGGGCAAGAGTCTTGGCCGTTTTCAGTTCCACTACGAGTTGGCTGGCAACCAGAAGGTCTGCAAGATAGTCGCCAATCATCGTGCCATCCTCATCATAGACCTTGATGGGGTGCTGTTGTTGAATCTCCAGTCCTGTTTTCTGCAAACGATGGGCCAGCGCATTCTCGTAGATTTTTTCCAGATGGCCATGCGCGTGATATACGTGCATGTCGTAGGCCGTTTGTCGGACTTGATCACAGAGCGTTTTGATGTCTTGCATAGGTGTTCCTTTGATTGGATCCGACCGCGGGAGATTTCTACCACAGAGAACACAGAGATCGCAAAGAAGTTGGGCGGGGACTGGCGGAACGTTTGTGCTGAACTTCCCCAAGGCCTCGGAGAAGAGAACCCTGCATTCCGGTCTTTGTGATCTCTGCGCTCTTTGTGGTAAAAATCAGCGACTGGAGACCAGCTTTCCGTCGGTACGAACGGTGATTTCTTTGGCGTTGGAGGGCACTGGGGTGGTCGAGATGCGGCCGCCGGGCCAGCGGACCCAAAGGGTATCGGGCGGAGTGGGGGTGGCGAGAACCTGGGTGAGGCTGTCCTGCGACCAGTAGCCAGAGCCGGCGTGGATTTCCCTGGCGGGCCCCTGTCGATGCTTGAAAACCAAGCGCATAACTGCCCCAATCCCAGCGGGATTTCCCGGCAGCCCCTGGAGCTTCACCCGCAAGCCTGGCGCCGCGCCGACGTTGTGCCATAGGCGGGTGGCCGCGCCATTTTGGCTAACGACCAGGTCCACCCGGCCGTCCTCATCGTAATCACCAACCGCGGCACCGCGCTGCTCGCCAAAGATTTTGATGCCGGAGCGCGTAACCGGGACCGGGAGGAGCTTGCCAGTGCCATCGCCGCGCAGCAATAAACCGACCCCAGCGTCAATGCGGGTGGCTTCCGGCTGCAGATCGAAGAAATTTTGGCTCAGGAAAATGTCATCACTCCCGTCGCCGTCG
>JANXQE010000018.1 GCA_025356925.1 Limisphaerales bacterium
CGCTTGTCACGCATCATGATGTTTACGGAGGAAGCTTCGAGTTGTTGCGTATTCTTTCCAGCATTCATCGTGTGCCAGTCCAAATCGTTGATAGCACGAATGTGGAAGCGTGGTTGGACGCAGTGTCGGGGGCGGGAGCGGTGTTGTTGGAAACACCCTCGAATCCGCTGATGCGGCTCATTGATATTGAGGGGACGGTTGCGCGGGCGCATGCGTGCGGCGCCCCGGTGATCGTGGATAACACGGTGGCAACGCCTTTCAATCAACGCCCCTTTGATTTCGGGGCAGACTGGGTCGTTCATTCGACGAGCAAATACCTCAACGGTCATTCCGACATGATCGGTGGTTGTTTGGTGCGCAAGGAAAAGTTGTCGGCGATGCACCGGACAATTCACAAGAATCTGGGCGGCACGGTGAATGCACTCGATGCCTGGCTGGTGCTGCGCGGGTTACGGACCTTCGCCCTGCGGATGGATGCGCACAACCGCAACGGACAGGCCGTCGCGGAATGGTTGCTCCGTCGTCCGGAGGTCACGCGGGTGCATTATCCCGGCCTGGCGTCGTATCCCCAGGCCGAACTCTTTCGTCGGCAGATGAAACACGGCGGGGCTTTGCTATCTTTCGAACTGGCGGGAGGCGAGGAAGCTGCCTGCCGGTTTCTTGATCGGGTCGGGCTGATCCTACATGCGGTGAGCTTAGGCGGCATGGAAAGTCTGGCCACGCGGCCGGCGATGTCCAGTCACCGGGGGATGACTTCCGAAGCACGGCTTCGGGCGGGAGTGTCCGACAGCCTCATCCGGTTGTCGGTGGGCGTTGAGGCGCTCGAAGATTTATTTGCAGATCTGGAGCAGGCGCTCGTCGGGCAAGAGGACGCTAGTCCCATGGGAAGATAATCTTGTAATAAGCGCACGCTCACTGGCTTGATGCTATCTGGCTTAATGCTATCCAAAAAATTCAATCGCGCCGGCGTTGCTTGCGCATTTTCATGTGAACCCTGTCATTAACTTACTCTCCATCCAAGTCGGCCTCCCGAAAGCAGTCGGCAAGCCTGACCCCGCCAGCGAGTGGACGACCGGTTTCTACAAGGAACCGGTGACCGGTCCCATTTGGGTCGGAACGACCAACTTGGCTGGCGACGGCCAAGCCGACCTTCGAGTGCATGGAGGCGCTGATAAAGCCATCAACCTCTACCCATTTGAGCATTACGCCTGCTGGCTCCATGAGCTTGAAATCCAAGCATTACCCAAGGGAGCGTTTGGCGAGAACCTGACGACGACCGGCGCCGTGGAAGGGGACGTGTGCATCGGCGATATTTTCGAGATCGGCGGAGCCACTGGAGCGTTAGTACAGATTTCACAACCACGTCAACCCTGCTGGAAGCTGAGCCGCCGCTGGAACATCAAAGACCTGACGGCGCGAGTCGAGCACACAGGACGAACAGGCTGGTATTTTCGTGTCTTGCGCGAAGGCAGCATTGGCCCGGGTGTTGAGCTTCGGCTGGTGGCGCGTCCATATCCTGAATGGACGGTTTCGCTCGCCAACGAAGTGATGCACCAACGCAATGGGGATTTCGAAGTCGCACGGCGATTGGCCGAGTGTCCGGCATTATCTCAAAGTTGGAAGAACAGCCTCTCCCGGCGAGCCTTGACCAAAACCAACCTGGACACTTCACCGCGTCTTCGTGATCCGAGCGCAGCGGGATAGCGAATCCAGCTTCATTATGAGGCCATTCATTATTCAATGAAAACGGCCAGCCCCTGGCCTTAGGTCATCGGTCAGCAAGAGGGCGGACGGATGTTGCGGGCAAAGTCCGGTACCTACTCTTTGCCCTCAATCTTCCCCACGACGATGAATGATCCCCGCTCCTACGCTCAACACACCAGAGTTCAAAGTATCATGAAACAGTTTATTGCCATTTTGTGGACATCAGTCTTTCTCCGGGAATGTCCATAGATCGTCTTTCCCAAATTCAGGGCAACACGAACCACAACCCACGTAGCAATCCTCACAAAGCGTTCTATCGCCAAAGCGGAAGGCCCCAAAGCGACCACAAACGTCACACACCGCAGCTTCGACTTTGCGGACTGCGCCTGTTTGCTCCTGAACTTTTTGGTGCTCTTGCATCACAGTGAAGTTTGCACTTTCTAAATGTGGATGGCGGTGCCAAACGCCTGGCCGGTCGCTTCGTGGACGGCTTCGCTCAGCGTTGGGTGCGCGTGGATGGTGGCTTCGATTTCCTCGTAAGTTGCTTCCAGCGTGATTGCCAGCCCGAGTTCGGCGATCATCTCGGTCGCTTCCGCGCCGATGATGTGTGCGCCCAGCAATTCGTCATACGGCTCGCCGAAAATCAGTTTGACGAAACCATCTGTTTCCCCAACCGCGCGGGCTTTGCCGCTGGCCGTAAACGGAAACTTGCCGACCTTGATCTTCAGTCCCTTTTCCCTGGCCGCGCGTTCGGTAAGGCCGACGCTGGCCACTTGCGGCTGACAGTAGGTGCAACTGGGGAACACGCTGACTTTTTTTGGCTGCTGACCGGTGAACATTCCTTCCACTGCTTGAGTGGCCTCGTAACTCGCGACGTGCGCGAGCAAGGGCGGTCCGATGATATCGCCGGCGGCATAAACTCCGGGCAGGTTCGTTTGATATTTTGCGTCGGTCTGGATATAACCGCGCTCCGTGAGTTTCACCGCCGCACCTCCCGGTAATAGTGGCTGCACTCCGATGGCAACCAGGCAAACTTCGGCTTCAAAAATTTCATGTTTCCGGCCTTCAACGGTTAGCTTGACGCCTTCGTTGCTGGCTTCAGTTTTCACGACCTTGGTGTTCGCGAGGACGTTGATGCCAAGTTTGACGAACGCCTTTTCCAACGTTTGTGAGATTTCCGTGTCTTCGAGCGGAAGAATGTTCGGCATCATCTCCACCAGCGTGACCTTCGTGCCGAAAGCATTGAAGAAATAGGCAAACTCGACTCCGATCGCGCCCGCTCCGATGATCACAATGCTTTTGGGCTGCGTGGTCATCACCATTGCTTCGCGACTGCCAATGACCGTTTTGCCGTTGAAGGGAAACCCTGGCATGGGCCGGGAGACCACGCCGGTGGCGAGAAGTATTTTTGACGCTTCGAGCTTCTGCGTCTTGCCGTCAGCCGCTTTCACCGTCACGACTCCGGCTTTGTCGAGTGACGCTTCGCCCCGGATATAATCCACTTTGTTTTTCTTGAACAAGAACTCTATCCCGTCCGCGTTCTTGTCGGCGACGTCGCGCGAGCGTTTGATGATCTTTCCCCAGTCGTGGCGCAGGTTGTCGAAACCGAAGCCGAATTCTTCCGCCCGGTGCTTCATCAGGTGAAACAACTCGGCGTTGCGTAACAATGATTTGGTCGGAATGCAGCCCCAGTTGAGACACGTGCCGCCGGCACGTTCTTTTTCCACACAGGCAACCTTCTTGCCCAGTTGCGCGGCGCGGATTGCGCCGACATAACCTGCCGGACCGCCACCAACTACGATGAGATCGTAAGCATTCATAAGGTCTAAATCAGCATCAAGGCCGGATGTTCCAGCAACTGACGCAACTCGGCCAGGTATTGCGCGCCGATGGCGCCATCCACCACCCGATGGTCGGCGCTCAACCCAATGGCCATGCGCTGGCCGACCACGATTTCAGCATTCGCGCTGACCACCGGCTTCTTCACAATCGCGCCAATCGCAAGAATGATCGCCTGCGGCGGGTTGATGATCGCTGAAAAGCTTTCGATGCCATGGCTGCCAAGATTGGTGACGGTGATCGTGCCGCCTTGATATTCCTCGAGTTTGAGCTTTTTGGTTCGGGCGCGTGCGGCAAGATCTTTTACCGCTTCGCTGATCTCGCGCAATGATTTCTGCTGCGCCTGCCGAATCACCGGCGTTATCAGGCCGCCCTCAATCGCGACCGCGACAGAGAGATTGACGTCGCCATATTCGATGATGGCATCGCCGGCAAAGGAGGCGTTGACACGGGGAACTTTGGTTGCCGCCACCACCGAGGCTTTCAAGATGAAATCGTTGATCGTGAGTTTTCCCAAAGCGGCTTTTTCCAGATGCGCGTTCAGTTCCGAACGGAGTCGCATGAGTTCGGCGGCGTCCACTTCGATGTTGAGATAAAAATGGGGAATTTGCGTTTTGCTGACGAGCAGGCGATCGGCGATGGCCTTGCGCATACCGGAAAGTGGGATGCGTTTGTCACCCGGACCCGCCGGAGGAACCAGCGCGGCAGCCGGGGTGGGGGTGGAGGAAGCGGCGGAAGCCGATTCCACGTCTCGGGCAACGATACGCCCGCCGGGGCCTGATCCTTGAAGCGTTCCAAGAGCCGTGCCTTTGGCCGCGGCGATCTTTTTCGCCAATGGCGACGCTTTCACGCGGCCACTGGCAACCGGCTCGCCGGCTTTCGGAATGACTTCCCTGGCTTTGGGCAAAACCTCGCGGCTCTCGCCCGCGACGACGGTGGAGCTGGGTTTTCCGCCATCAGTCGCCTCGACGACTTTCGTCGGCGCGCTTTCACCCGGCGATAACAGCAAGGCCAGCTTTTGGCCGATCCGCGCTTTGCCCCCTTCGTTGACGTAAATCTCGCTGAGAATGCCCTTCTCGAAGGATTCCAGTTCCATGACCGCCTTGTCTGTCTCGACCTCGGCAAGGATGTCGCTGATTTCCACTTCGTCGCCCACGGCCTTGCGCCACTTGACCAAAGTCCCTTCGGTCATCGTGTCGCTCAGTTTGGGCATTTCAATGTAAGACATAGTGAATGGGCATCAGGCGATGCTGAGAACTTTCTCCACGACCCGCTCGGGCGTGGGCAGTTGCAGTTTTTCGAGCGGCGGGCTGTAAATAGCCGGCGCATCCAGCGCGCACACGCGCATCACCGGCGCATCAAGATCATCGAATGCCTTCTCCTGAATCATCGCGGCGATCTGGGCGCTCACCGCACAGAATGGTTTGTTCTCGTCCACCAGCACGACTCGATGTGTTTTGCGGACGGACTGTAAAATAGCTTCCTCATCCAACGGACGGATGGAACGCAAATCCACGACCTCGGCGTTGATGCCGTGTTTGTCGGCAAGAATTTCTGCCGCCTTCAAGCTGGTGATGACGGCTCGACCATGCGCCACAAGCGAAACGTCAGTTCCTTCGCGTTTTACATCGGCGACGCCGAGCGGAATCAAATATTCTTCCTCGGGCACTTCCCATGATTCGCCATAAAGCAACGTGTTCTCCATCACGAAGACCGGATCATTGTCGCGAATCGCAGTTTTCATCAGGCCCTTGGCATCGTAAGCCGTCGCCGGGCAAATCACTTTCACGCCGGGGTTGTTCGCCAGCATGCTTTCCGGCGTGTGCGAGTGCGTCGCTCCGACGTTGGTGCCGCCGTTGGCGGGGCCGCGAATGACGAGGGGACAATGAACCAACCCGCCGGACATGTAACGGATGCAACCGGCATTGTTCACGATTTGGTCATAGGCGACATACGCAAAACTCCAGAACATTAGTTCGATAACGGGACGGAGTCCCAGCATCGAAGCGCCCACTCCCAATCCGACGAACGCGGCTTCCGTAATCGGCGTATCCAGCACTCGTTTGTCACCGAACCGCGCCCAAAGACCTTCGGTCA
>JANXQE010000028.1 GCA_025356925.1 Limisphaerales bacterium
TCCAATGTCACCGTCCCGGAAACGTCATTGTCGGGAACGATGTTGAGGTTATTCGCCTTGGCGAAAGTGGCCAGCGCGGCCCGGAGATCGAGATCGGTTGCCTGGAAGGCGTAAAGGGTTTTGTTCTTCGTGTCCATCTCCACGGTGGGCGTCGCTTGCATTTGGAGCAGCACGGGCGCCTCGGCCGGGAGAGGAGCAGGATTGGGCGTCGCCGGGATTTGGGGGGCTGGGGCTGGGGCCGGAGCGGGCGAAGTCACGCCTGGCAGATCGCTATAGACCGGCTCCTTCTTGGGTGCCGCCGAGGCCTGGTCGAACCGCCACTCCGGAGCCGAAGTGATCAGGCTGAGGCCCGACACGACGGCCAGGTGCAAGAGAACCGAGTGTCGCAGACGATGGTTTGTGTTCATGGTTTAACTTTTGTTGGTGATTTGCGCTGACTATTCTCTCCGTCTTAATCGTAATCGTAATCTCCGAATCGGTTCGTCGGGAACACGGAGATTACGATTAAGATTAGGGCTCATTGCGGGACCGGACCAGGCCGCGCCTGGTTTGTGGCGGGCATGAAAATTGGATTATGCAACACGACCGGGCCCTTTTGGGTCAAGCCGAGGCGTTCCTTGCGTTTTGGGCCTTGGAACCAGACCTCCTCGCCTTCGATCCGGATGATCTTGTAACCTTCGATCTCATCGCCGACCTGGTGGACGGTGTTGTTGATCACTGCCAGGCTGCTGCCGGTCTGGTTCCAGATCCCATTGAGTTTCCACCCGGCAATCGGCGAGGCGAACTCGAGTTCCTCCTTGGCTTTTGCTTGCTGATCTCCGCCGAGCAGCAGAAAAGGGTCGCGCACGGGTGTGGCGACCCATTTGGCGAAGCGGCCTTCAATATAGTTGCGGTCGATGCCGCGGTCTGGCCCGGCATACAGGGTGTCCACAAAGGGATCGTCCTTGCTGCGCGACGGGGTCGGCGCGTGGGCAGGAGCGATTATTTGATTGACCAATGCGGCAACCACCGGGCTCCCCAAACGCAGGCGAGGCAAGACCAACCGGTACGCGACCAAAACCACTGCTGCGGCAGCCAGGACGCCGCTGACGAATGGATTGCGGAAGAATCTCATTTAAGAAGCTTCAGCGGTCATTTGCCTTCTCCGGCCCACAGGTTGAACACGAGCAAGCCGTGCGTGATGGAAAGCGGGCCGCCGTTGACGCTCAGCTCGTACAGATCGGCACGTTTTCCTTCAGCCCCGAGTTGCTGGCCCAGGCGGAGCATGCGCTGGTAGGGAGTTTGCGTGCCACCGATCGTCGGATGCACTTCCAGGACGATCGAGGCAGGGATGACGGCCAATTTTTCGTCCTCCGCGGTTCGCGACGAGCTCTTGCCGAAATCGACCTTGATCTCCAAGGCCAAGGGAGAAGCCTGCTCGTCCAGACGCACCAGCCACCTGGCGATCTCCGCCTCGTCGGCAAACAACTGCGAGCGAACGTCGATGTACTCTGACCGAATCTGGGTCGTCTCAAACTTTGACCACTTGCGTTCGATGTTATCGACTTCGGTTGAGACACGATTGACCCGGTTAGCCATGTCGCGAGACTGCTGCTGGAGGGGGACGAGTCGCCGCGTAAATGACCACCAGGCCAACGCGAGCGAAGCCAGGATCAACAGGAAAATAACGACTCGGAAGAGAACCTCCCAGCGATTGAGTTTCCGGACTTGGACCAGCGCGCCGCGACCGGGGGGGAGCAGGGGGGTAGCGGATGCCGCGCTCATCGCATCACCCCATCGATGACAAAGTGATCCAGGAGGACTGGTTTGGCTGAGGGGGGCTTGCCCGAGAGGGCGCTGCTCACGCGGCTAAGCCAGCCAGGAATGGTACGATCTGTCTCGCTCGGCTTCTCGCGAGGAGGCGGAACTCGGGGCTTCTCGGGTTCGTCCTCGATGATTTTCATAAAAAAGGGCGAGCCCGAAAGGCGGGATTTGAGAACGGTGAGGGAATTGGAGACCGGCGGGTTGGCGGCTGGTTGGCTGGACGGCTGCGAGGTGCCCGCCAGGTGGACTGCGTAGTAATCGTCCTTTCGGGTAATATGGAGGTTGGTGATCACGAGATCGGAAGGAATGGCCTCGCCCAGGTAGGCCAGCAACCAAGTCGGCGTGGGCGGAGGGCGATCGCCAGTGATCAGCTTGATCACTTGCTTTTTGCGCGACAACTCGCGATCGGCGGCCAAGAGTTCTGAGCGCCTGGCCTCCAGGCGAGTCATGTCCTTGGAAAGAGTCGTGATGTTAGCCTGCTCCTGATCAGCCTGGCGCAGGAAGTAAGCCGAGCAGGCAACCGAGCCGGCCAGCATCAGGCCGGTGGCGGAGCCGACCACGGTGGCGAAGGCGCGCCGTTGGGGCGCCTGCCGCAGCTCGCGGCTGATGAAGTTCGGGCTGAGATCAGATCGCAGTTTGAGCGCCTCGGTAGCCCAATAGAAGGGGTCATAGGGCACCGGGCTCAAATCGACGGGAAGATGGACGTGTTTCTGGATGGCGCCGGATTGTTCCTCAGCGCCGGGGCCGAAAAGCCAAAGGCCTTTGTTAAGCGTCACACCGTACTGTTGGTTGATAAACAGCACGGTGCGGTTGATATCTACTGCCAGCCGCTCGGTTTCCACGTTCCAACTGTCCGGCAAGGTTCGAGCCAGGAGGATCTGGCCGTCCCG
>JANXQE010000091.1 GCA_025356925.1 Limisphaerales bacterium
GGCCGCCGCGAGCTGTTGCTTGAGGTTTTCAATTTCCCAGCTCGTAACCAGAGGCGGCAGTTTAGCGAGCGAGGTCAGCACGTGCGCCAACTTAGCCTGGTCGGGATAAACGGGTTGTTGCGCGGCTAGCCTGGATTGCCACGAGTCTGGTGCCCAGGGCTTAGACGAAGGGATGCTTTCCGTGTTCAACTGCATTTGAGACGGCCAGCGTTACTGATTCTTGGCCGAAAGTAAAGTTTTGGTGCAGGCCTGCGCTTTCTTTTGCCATGCGCGAACCCTCCAGTCTACTATGCCGGGAAGTCCACGAAAGGAACAACGTTATGGCTGAAAAGATTGGATTTGTCGGAGTGGGCCGGATGGGCTCCAACATGGCGCGCCGGCTCAAGGATTGCGGTTACGAAATCGGAGCGATTTATGATGCCAATCCTGCCGTCGCCCAGTCGGTGGCTCAGGAACTGGCCAGCCAATCGGTGGTTGAGCTGAAGCAGGTGACTAAGCTGTGCGATGTCATTTTCACGGTGGTTACGGATGACCAGGCGATGAAGCAGGTTTTTACCGGCGGACTGTTAAGTCGCTCTCGAGGTAAACTCTTTATCAATTGCGCGACGCTTACGCCTGACGTGCTGGTTTGGGCCGAAGCCAGGGCCGAGAAAGCCGGGGCGCAGAGCCTGGAAGCCTGTATGGCGTCCAGTATCCCCCAAGCCCGCCAAGGGTCGTTGTACCTGATGTGTGGCGGGAAGCCGGAGGTCTTCGAGCGGGCCAAGCCGATCCTGGAAAAGCTCAGCGCATCGATGTGCTACATCGGGCCTGCTGGTCAAGCGGCGCAGGTCAAGGCCCTGGTGAACATGGTCATGAACATCAATACCGCCGGCCTGGCCGAAGGCTTGGCTTTAGGCGCCGCGCTTGGGCTGGATCTCACGGCGCTCCGAGAGGTGCTTTCGCAAACGGGCGCCAACTCACAGGTTCTCAAGACGGATGGCGAGGACATGCAGAACCGGGATCACTCCTGTTTTTTCTCGGCCGCCCACGCGGCGAAGGATTCCGGTATCGCCCTCAAGCTGGCGAAAGCACGAGGGTTGAATCTTCCGCTCGCGGCGGCAACCCGAAAGCAGTACGAGCGCATGGTGACGGAGGGCCTTGGGCAACTGGACAAGTCTGGCATCGCTGAGCTGACCTTTAAAGATCGGCATCACGCATAGTTGCATTTGGCTCGGTGGCCATTAAGTTTGGCGTGTGGCAAGCGAATTTTCAGTTGCGGCACACTGGTCCAATCCGTTTGAGGAAACGGCGCTCCCGAAGTGGGCCGAGGATCTTCGCACCCGGCTAAGCGCCAGCCATGTCACGCTTGGCTTGGTTTTCATGGCGCCCCGCTATTTCAAACAAGCGAAGCAAATCCTCGAGATTCTTCGCGTCCATGCTCGCATTCCCCTGCTGGCCGGGTGCTCCAGCCAAAGCCTCATCGTGGGCGCCGAAGAAGTCGAGGAAAACGCCGGCTTAACCCTCAGCCTCTACGCCTTGCCCGGAGCGGACCTGAAAGCGTTTCATTTTACCCAGGAGCAAGTGGAAGAGGCCAACGGGCCGGGATACTGGCAAATGGAGACCGGGCTCAGTCAGGAACAGACCAACGGTTGGCTGGCCTTCATTGATCCGTTCCACCTGGATAGCGAGGCCTGGCTCAAGAGTTGGAACGAGGCTTACGCGCCGCTGCCCGTCCTGGGTGGGTTGGCGAGCGGCGATCTCAATGAACAAGCAACCCAGGTTTACTTGAATGGCGAGGTTTTTGAAGAAGGTGGCATCGCGATCGCGGTGGGTGGCGAGGTACGATTAGTGGGCGTGACGTCGCAAGGCTGCACACCCATTGGTGAAACCTGGACGCTCACCAAGGTGGAACAGAACATCATTCACGAGATCGGCAATCGCCCGGCTTATGAAGTCCTGGCTGAGACTTTCAACCAATTGCCGCCCGACGAACAAAAGCACGCCCGAGGCAACCTTTTTATTGGCTTGGTGGTCAACGAATACCTCGAGGATTTCCACCGCGGCGATTTCTTGATCCGCAACCTGCTCGGGGCCGATCCCCGTTCCGGGAGCATCGCCGTCGGAGCAGCCCCGCGCCTGGGTCAGACGATCCAGTTCCAACGCCGCTCGGCAGCCGCGGCGACCGAAGACTTGAACGAGTTGCTGGCCCGGACCCGCAGAAAACTGGAGAATACCCTGATCTACGGGGGGTGCCTGTGCAGTTGCAATGGACGGGGCCAGGGAATGTTTGGACGCCCCAACCACGACGCCCAACTTGTCCAACAGCGCCTCGGGCCGCTCGGCCTGGCCGGCTTCTTTTGTAACGGCGAAATCGGCCCCGTCGGCGAACGCAGCTTCCTCCACGGGTTCACGGCGTCGCTGGCCTTGTTTGTGAAGAAGTAGGAGACAGGCCCAGATCCGTTTCCCGGCGCGCGGACGTTCCTGTCCGCAGCGACGCCCGAGCTTTCACGGACCGCGAAACATTTCGCACCCTCTGCCGCCGTCATCGTTCGGTGGGAGTTCGAGGCGTGCTTCCGACACGAATCTCCGGGCGCCGGGGCGGCTGGGAGCTACGTTGTTACCGCTCGAACGCATCGCGCGCAAATCGTTGGGTGCTCCGGGGTTGAACCCACATCGGTTTCCCAATGCCAGCAGCGCTCGCACTTCTGACCCGCCGCTTTATTGACCGAAACCACGACGTCGGCCTCTCCGTCCGGGCTGATCTCGAGCTGAGAAACGTTCAAGAGCTCCCGCAGAACCTCGCCCTGAGGCTTGGCTGGGTCAAGCAAGGCCGCCTTTCCTGAAAAGGTGAGTCTTGCTTCCAGAGCTTTGCCGATCTCTTTGGCCTGCCGGGCCCGTTCCAATACCGGAAGGGCCAGCGCACGGAGCTCGAACAGAGTCTTCCAGAGAGCCCGTTCGGTTTCGGAGAACTGTAAATTCATCGGCTGCCAGGTGAGCTGATGAGCCGATTCGACGGTCTTGCCCGGCACGAATTCCCAGGCCTCGTCCGCCGTGAAGGAGAGAATGGGCGCCAGCACTTTGCAGAGGCTGGCCAAAATGCGGTGCAGGGCGGTCTGGGTTGAGCGTCGGCGTGGCGAGTTCGCGGCGTCGGTGTAGAGCCGGTCCTTTACGACATCGTGGTAAATGGCCGAAAGCTCAACAGCGACGAATTGACTTACCTTCTGGTAAACGTCGTGAAATTCGTAGCCGTCGTAAGCTCGGATCACGTCCTGCTCCAGCTTTGAGTACGCATCCAGAATCCAGCGGTCCAGGCCCGTCAGATTTTGATCCGGCACGATGTGCTTCGCGGGGTCGAAGTCATACAGGTTCGAGAGTTGGTAGCGCAGGGCATTGCGGATGAATCGATAGGTCTCCCCTACCTTGTCGATCCGCTTCTCGCTGACGATGATGTCATTGCGATAGTCCTGCGAGGCCACCCAGAGCCGGACCACATCAGCGCCGTACTTTTTAACGTACGCGTCGGAGGTTTGAGGTTTCTCATAAACCGCCTGGCCTTGTTTGCTCTTGGAAATCTTTTCCCGATCCTCATCCACCATGAACCCATGGGTCAGCACGGTCCGGTACGGCGCCGCGCCATTTCCCGCCAGCGAAAGCAAGAGCGAGGATTGAAACCAACCGCGATGCTGATCGCTGCCTTCGAGATACAGGTCGCATTGAAACGGCTTGTCCTTGCCGCGGATCTCTTCGCGGCGCGCGATCACCGCGCGGGACGAAGAGCCGGAATCGATCCAGACATCCAGCGTATCAGTTGATTTGCTCGCCGGCTCCGACACGTTTCCAGCTTCCGGCTTCAGGGCCACCCAAAGTTCGCTGCACGATTTCTCAAACCAAACATTCGACCCATGTTGCTCGATGAGATCGGCGGCCTTGCGGACGACGCCGGCATCGAGCATCGGCTTCCCCGCGCCGTCGTAGAACGCCGGGATCGGCACACCCCAGGTGCGCTGGCGGGAGATGCACCAGTCCGGACGGCTCTGCACCGCGGCTTCCATCCGGTTCTTGCCCCAGTCCGGCACCCACTTAACTCGGTTGACCTCCGCCAACGCTCGCTGACGAAACCCGGCGTGATCGATTTCAATGAACCACTGATCCATCGCTCGGAAAATGACCGGAGTCTTGCTCCGCCAGCAATGCGGATAGCTGTGGTGGTAATTCTCCTGATGCACGAGCGCTTTTTGCAAACGCAATTGATGCAGCACGGTCTCGTTGGCTTCGCTTTGGCCATGTTTCTCCAAAATCGATTTGCCCAGCATCTCCGCCGGCATTTGTTGCGTGAGAGGCAGATCGTCGGTCTGAGCCAATCGCCCGTCATCGTCCACCGGCGAGTAAATCGGCAACCGGTGGTTGAGACCGAGATGGTAGTCGTCCAGGCCGTGTCCGGGTGCGATGTGAACAAACCCGGTGCCCGTCGTATTATCGACGAAGGTATCGCCCGGGTAGAGCTTTCCGGTGCGCGCGCAAAACGGGTGCTGATACTCGAGCTGGCTCAACTGCCCGCCATCGAGGCTCCGAACAATCTGGTAGCCTTCCCACCCGCACTTCGCCGCAATTGCCGGCAGCAGCAACGCCGAGACGATCAATTGCTCCTGACCCACCTGCACGAGTGAATAGCTGAAGGTCGAGTTATACGCCACCGCCAGGTTCGCCGGCAGGGTCCACGGGGTGGTCGTCCAGATCACCACCGAAGTTCCGGGATGGCCCACGATGGGGAATTTTACGTAAATGCTTTGGCTGACATGATCCCGGTACTCGACCTCCGCTTCTGCCAGCGCGGTGCGGCAGGGAATGCTCCAATACACCGGCTTTTTCCCGCGATAAACGAACCCTTGCTCCACGATGTCCGCGAACAGCCGCAGCTCATCGGCCTCATAGGCTTTGTTGAGCGTTAGATAAGGATTGTCCCAATCACCGAGAATGCCCAGGCGTTTGAATTGCGTGCGCTGGATGTCAATGTACTTCCGGGCATACGCGTCGCACGCTTTGCGAATCGTGACGGCATCCGCGGCAGTGTCTCCGGCTTTGCGCATTTCCTGGGTGACCTTGAACTCGATGGGCAAACCATGGCAGTCCCACCCTGGCACGTAGGGAGCGTTGAAGCCGCGCAGCGACTTGTATTTGACGATGATATCTTTGAGGATCTTGTTCAGCGCGTTACCGATGTGGACATCACCATTGGCAAAAGGCGGCCCGTCATGCAGCACAAAGGTCTCCGCCCCGGCACGCCCCGCTTGAATCCGCTCGTAGAGCTTCGAGGACGCCCATTTCTTCAGCCGCTCGGGCTCGCGCGCAACCAGGTCCGCCTTCATGGGGAA
>JANXQE010000754.1 GCA_025356925.1 Limisphaerales bacterium
CCAGCGATTTATCGCTGGGACCAAGCTGGCATTTCTGCACAGTCCCATCAGTGAACGCAGAAAAGGCGCTGCGGCATCGATCTCTACCCTTATATTCTGCCGTCCCTCACGGGACTTGGCACGACTTTGGCTAACCCCCACCGTTGACAGGGTGGGCTATTCTCTTCCACCCTCCGGGCTTGGCGCGGACCAACGTAACCAGCGGGCTCGCTGAATGGGCGCTATCCAAAAGGTTAGAACCAAAAGCGGTTACCCAAATCGTGAAGTCGAAGCTACTCCCTGCCTGGGATTATTGGGCCACATCTGCGGTACCACTTCCAACCGCGCTTCGCAATTCGCTTGTGGGGGCTTCCTGCAATCCCGTTTTCGCAGTTCCTGGGGACCTCTCTGAGCCTCAGTAAGGGCCGGGAGTCATCGGACGGCCCGGGACTGGCGGGAGCATTGGGTTCTGCGACCCCGAATTCTGCGCGGGAGTTGTCGTCCCTTCGTTAAGTTTCGGCGTCAGGATCGTTGGCGGTAAAAGCGCAGCTCCCGGTCCTCCTCTCTGGCGGTTGGCCTCGATCATGATAGCCTGTTCCTCGAGTGAGTACTGGGTAGTCGGCGTGGCCGCCTGGGATGAACCCGCACTGCTGCTCTGGAAGGCCGACGTCGACGTATTTCCGGGAAGGAATCCCGGAGCTCCGTAGGAAGGGCTCGACCCGGCTGAGCCAAGGCCTGCATCTGAGGCTTGCGAGCCGGGTGTGGGCAGTCGAGGGATGCGGGTTGGCAACTGGAAAGTGGGCGCACCAGCGGCACCAGGCGGCTGCGGCAGGAGGCGAGCGCCGGGCAAGCCCGGGATTTGGGGCGCGCCGTTGGCGGGTGGCGCAGCCGGCGCAGGCGTCGAGGGAAGTTTGGCTCCGTCCTTTTCAAATGTGAGCGTCTGCACCGAGCCGGCGTTGTTCACCTTGACACTCCATGCTTTGTCATCGATCTCGAGCACTTCGATGTCCCCGTCTCGCTGGCCTTCGGTGAGAATGTAGGATTGCTCGCTTTTCGGCGCTTCGCCCGGTTTGCCTGCGGGCGGGGCCGTTTTCATCAGAACCCGTTTGTTTCCCAGGATGGTAGTAATCCCGGTGAGGGTGATTTTTAAGACTTGTGGCTTGTTGACCTCGGTGGGGTCAGGGGGCGGCGGTGGGGGTTTCAGGCTGAAAACGTTCCGATCGATAATGCTCTGGTATGGGTTCCCGGAGGAATCGGAGGTGACCGCGTTAGCCGCCGAGCAGAAGACAAGGCCACCCATCATGCAGACCATCATCTTTCCGCCATGCTTCATAGCGACATTATAAAGGATGCCCCCGCAAAACGCCACTCAAAAATCAAGGTCGGATTTTGAACCCGCTGCCACTGTTTCAGTAATTGTGGTAAGCCGATAGGTCCAGCCATTGCAGTTGGTATTTTCGTGGGTCCAGGCCTTCCAAGCGGCAAAGCTTGTCCATATCGGCTTGCATTTCCGGGCTGGCGCCCGAGGTGGAACGGCCCGTCCAAAACACCAGTTCCCCGGGCATCGGCAGCATGTTGGGGGAACCGGAGTCACCCCCCTTATACGTGTCACACGTAAACCCCGGCACCTCGGCACTGACACCCCCGGTCTGCTCGGTTTTGAACAACGGGCAAGGCACTCCAAGGATGAGTTGATACTTGGTGGGAGAGGATCCAAAAACGTCCTGCGTAGCAATGACCCGCATCGGCTGAATGCTCTCCGGCAGGTCGGAACTGAAGAGCAGGATGGTGTAATCCCGTCCGCTTGTTTCCACGGTTCGGACGACCTCTCGGAGCACTTTGGTCTCGACGATTGTGTTTTGGGCACTCAGGAACCAAACTCGCCTCCCGGCACAGGCGGTTCCGATGCCATCTGGCCCCATACTATGACCGCGAGTATAGCCATGACGCCTCGTCAGTGCCGTGATCGGCACTTGTCCGGGGTTGCCCTCCAGCTCCCAGCTAGGGCTCAGGGCGGTCAAGCCTTTCATGCCCCACATCAGGCTATCGGTATTCCATCGGACAACCGGTGGACGCGCTGGCCAACCGATAGGATTTCTTCGCTCGCTCCAGATCACCATGTTCCGGCCATTGGTGTGGGCAATAAAGTTAGTCCAAACCAGGTTATTTAATGACTCTGGGACATAATGATCGAACATACTCCTGGTGTTCGTATAAACGGTGACATTGGCCACGTTGCGGAACATGACCATGGCTCCTCGAATTTCCGGCGCCAGTTCAACGGGTGGAGGGAGGAACGCGACGGGAGGCCCCGGCAAGACCTGGGTGCTCACAACAAAACGCTGAAAAACCCCAGGCCCATTTGTTGCCCAACCCGCAAAAACTCCAGCCGAGTCGATTTGGAGGTCCTGGCCAGCGCTCACCCTCGCGATGGCCAACACCAGCGCAAGCCGCGACAGTGTTCCGATGCCGAATTGGAGAGGAATCATAGCGGCACTATACACCGTCGACAAAATAGAGGAAAGCTCCTGTTTCCCGGGTGCACAGCCGCGTATCGCTCTTTTCCCGGGAGCCCCGGCGGCTCAACGGCGAATTTCATTTTAAGAGCTGCCAGCGGGACGCCGATCCGTCGAGTGAGTCCTTGCCTTTTCTCCGGATGACCATTCTCCCGTGAGTTGCCCTCTGCGGGGTTCGACGAATCCGCCGGTTTGACTGGTACGAAGCCAGCGGCTGTCGTTGACAACCAGGGTGGTGCGGGTAGCATGAACTTGTTGCCGAGCGGCGCGTTCGTCTATCGGTTAGGACACGGCCCTCTCAAGGCTGAAAGACGGGTTCGATTCCCGTACGCGCTACCATCAGTAGTCAACCTCAGCAGATTTCGATCGTCCGGCACGCGACGATCTGGCTCTGGCCTCCTCGGGTTTGAATCGGAGCTTCGCTATGGTGGTAAAGCGGGATGAAGTGCTCAAAACCCTTGTGGGCATCGAAACTTCAATGCAACGCGATGGACAGAAAATAAAAGTCCTCCGACGTTGACGGGAGAGTGAAGGAGACTTTGAACTCGTTTCCGAGGACGAGTGTCGGGCCGGAAAAAGGCAAACCGACAAAAGGAACCGTCAGGTCAGTGGTATGCAACACTCCGAAGCTGAACCGCCCAATGTAAGCGACGGGCCACGAGAAATGCAGTTCGGCCTGAGCGCCGTTCCCCGCGAGAGAAATTGTGGGCGGGGCGAACTGAACGGGCGAAGCTAGACCGTGATTGTAGGGGTCGTTGGGGTCGGTACCGTCGAGCATTTCCTGGAGGTTCTGATAGCCATCGCCATCCGCGTCGCCAAACGGGTCTACCAACCCAACGCCCCCGAAGAAGCGGTTTTCCCACGAATCGATCAGCAAATTGCCGTTGGCATCGGAGTCCGTAGCGATCGGAATGGCGCTGAGGCCAACGGAGGTCACTTCGATTCCCGGATAAGCACAGTTGGAGTTCGTGACGTCAGTGTAGCCTGTCACATGGACGACGGAGCCGGCCAGGAGTTGGAAGTTATTCGGAAAGCTGAACGGTAAGCCGCTCGAGTCCTGAAGGGCGAATGTCGGTCCTCCCCCAAACATATCGAGGATCCGGCAAGGACCACCAAGGGTATCCATGCGCACCACGAGATTGACATTGGTGGTGGGACGACCGGTCGCTGCACTCAGAATGGTGAGAGCGCCCGCGCTTGCCCCGGCGAACTGTCCGGTTGTCGACGAGAGCGCCAAATAATTGGAATCGAAAGTTCCATTCCCAAGGAAATAGCGGACCTCATCCACCGGCAGGACGAATTTCGCCGGGTTGGCGTTGTTGAAGACGCTGTCGATGCGGTAAATATCCTGCACGACGGCGCGAAGGCTGGCGATCGCTGGAGCGCCGGCGTTTTCGACCAGGTTGCTGATCGTGGCGAAAACGGCTTGGAGTTTGTAGCCGGGCTGGTTGGTCGCTGCCTCCTCCAGCGAGAGCAACAGGCTTTGCGAGGGATTAGTGCGTCCGGCATCGGCAACGCGGGTGGGGAACAAGGAGACATTGGTCCACCAAGGGTAGCCGCGGGCGGAGAATAACTGGGCGACCTTCGACTCGAACAGAACGGATTCCAAGGTGTCGTTGATCGTGAGATTCCGGTTAAGAGTCGTTCGCGGCAAATGATTGAAAACGTTGGAGGCCGAGGCAATCCAGTTGAGCGCCTCGGTAGTGAGGTTGCCACCGCCAGTGCCCTATGTTTATGGC
>JANXQE010000762.1 GCA_025356925.1 Limisphaerales bacterium
CGGGCGTACGTCCCGATTCCGAACTCATCAAATCGGGTGAATGACACCCAGTCCTCGCCATTAATTGGACCGTTGGTTCCTAACCCGAGGTTAAAGGGCGCGCCGACATCGGTTCCGTTGGTGCCGTTGCTATACGCACGCGCGCCCAGTCCGGGAAAAGTATAGTTGATGATATCATAATCGATAACGTGGACCGCCATCTGAAAATCGCCCGGCACCTTTTTGAAGAGGAAGAAGCCGTCGTTTCCATCGTTCTCCCATTGGCCATTGGAATTGGTAACACTGAGCGTGCCGGGTGCGCCAATGTTTGCATCCGCGCCGAGAGTGTCTCCTGTTCCTACAAAGGTGGTTTCGGGAATGTCCCCGTTTTTCAGGTAAACCCCGTCCCAGGCAGTCCCGGTCACGTGGCTGGCCAGATAGTCGTGGTTGGCATTAAAGTTGTCGGTGAACCCGGGCGCACGGACGGTTACACTGGTGGAGTTTGTAAAGCCGCCATAAACGACGGTGACCGTGGTGGTGCCATTGCTCAGGCCCGTGAGGGCGCCGTTGGCGGTCACGATCACGTTAGTGTTGCCGGGGGTCAGATCGGCAAACGGGCTCACGTTAACAGTGGCTCCGCCGGTGAAATTCCCGATCACCTGAAGTTGCCCTATGCCCCCGAGAGGTATGGTCGGCGGCGGAAGGGTGCTGATGCTAATGAGTTTCCCATCCTGTCGGTTCGAGGTTGCGCCGGTGGCCGGCAGCACGTTATTGAACGACTTACTTTCGCCCGAGCCGGTGAACGTGTACACCGCCGCATAGTACACCTCGCCCGGCGTCAGGCCGGTCACGGTGACAGTGACGTTGGTGGAGGCCGCCGGATTTCCCGTGGCAAACACCATCCAGTTCCCACCCCCAAGGCTCAGCCCGGCTCCGAAGGTGACGGGAGAACCTGTCCCGCCGATGCTCCCGGCTTGGGAAAGGGTTGGCTGGGCCGTGATCGGTCCGCCTGCCCGCATTACCAGCAGGCTGCGAATGGGCGTGTTGCTTACACTGGCGGCCTCCCATTGAAACGTCATCGAAAGGTCATTATTAATCGTCACCGTGATGTTTGTAGCCGGTGGTGGCGGCGTTGCCGGCGGGACGATGCCCGTGCCATCAATCATCAGGGTGTCCAAATTGGCCGAGCCATCGGAGGCGGTTCGCATTTCCTGCTCGATGCCAACCTCCATCGGAGCATTACCTGCCGCCTCGGGCACGCTCATCGTAGCTGCCGGCACCGGCGTCCACACATCGCTGGCGTTGGCTTTTTCGAAGAAGAGGAAGTTTGTCGAGTTAACTCGTTGCATCAACAGCCAGCCGTCCGTCGCGCTGAGCCCGTTAACGATCGTCGTCCCGCCGCTGTCAATTGTCGTGCGGGCCGCCGGCGCGCCGTTCTGCACTTTCACCCAATTGACGTGTGTCTCTGTCCCTCCCCCGCCTCCACCTCCGCCTTGTGAAGCGCCTCCAGAGTTGTCATGGAGCCGGGCCATGAGCCCGGCGTCGTTATTGTTAATGACCGTCATCGAATTAATATGCACGCTGGCTTGAAAGTCACCGGTCACGATCTTGTAGAGAAATGGACCGTCGTTCCCGGCCACGGCCCACGTCGAGCCAGCAGCTTCAATCGATAACACAGCGTTGCTGCTGATATTCGCGTCAAACTTGCTGGTCGCTCCTTTGGCGTTGTCGTTGCCCGCGTTTGCTCCTGGAACGTCGCCATAGCTCAAAAAGAGCCCGTCCCAGGGAGTTCCCTGTAATCCGTTGGCGATATAGTTGTGGGAAACAATGAAGTTATCCGTAAACACTGGAGGGCTAACGGACACACCCTTGGTGCCCGATTTACCGGCGTAGCTTGCGGTAATCGTCACGCTGCCATTGGTCAGCCCGTTCATCACGCCATTACTAATGAGAACAACCGTCGGATCGCTGGAGCTTAGCACCGCCGCTGGGTCCGAACTTACATCATAGGAGTCGCCGGTGGTATAGTTCGCGATGATCGTCGCCGCCCCCACACCGCCGATGGGAATGTTGGTGGGGCTTACCGTAAAGAGCACGGAAGCAACGACACCAGGCCCCGCGAAACTATTCGTTGCGGGGCTTGCCGTGTTATACACCGTCGAAGCACCGGTGCCGGAGTACGAGTAAACAGCCACGTTGTACACGTTGTTGCTTCCCCCCAGTCCCGTCACCGTGACGTTCGTGTCAGCGCCCGCGTACATCACCTGCTCCCGGCCGGCGATCCACGCATTCGTATTCATGTAATTGGTCGCCGCGGCGTAAGTGATCCCCGCAATTGGATTTACAATGATCGGTGGAGGCGTGGCGGCGAAGGCACCGCGAACCACCACCAGGCTGCCGCTGCTGCCCGAACCGGGAGTCCAGGCGATCTTGACTGAACCGTTCGTATTGGGTGTGGAAACAGCCAGGTTGGACGGGGCCGACGGCATGGTCACCGGGCTTACATTCGGGCCATTGAGTTCAAAATCGGCAAAGTATGACTGGGGCGAGGCGGTACTGAACATGGCTTGGGCGATTCCAACCTGCAGTGGCACACCCGCCAAGTCAGCGCGGGTCAACACTCCACCAACCGGCAGGTTATTGGTGATTTGGGCCCATGAATCCGATAAATTCGTTTTCCAATAGAAGGTGAAGTTGGTTTGGTCCGTTCTCACCATTCTGAAGAATCGCGAAGAATTGGTATCGGAATTGTCTTCCGGGAAGGTTAGCTCGGTGTTGACGCCTTCAATCGACTCTCGAACCTCATTGATGCCAAACTCCTGGAAACGGAATAGTGAGACCCAGTTTTCCGCGCCGTTCGTACTGGTCAGGCTGAAGGGTGATCCCGAATTATTCGTGTTGTAGGCTCGAGCCATTAAACCGGCAAAATTGAATCCCACGCTGTTCCAAACCGGGGCGCTCTCTACCGAGACGTCAAAATCACCCCTGACCAGCTTCCATATGAAAAAACCGTCGTCGCCCACGCCCGACCAGTCGCTACCCGAGGTCTGGATGGTCAAAAATGACGGAAAGCTCACATCCGCGTCCGCGGCCAGGGTAAGACCATTGCCGCTTCCGCCGGCGTTGCCTCCCGGGATGTCGCCGAAGCCCAGGTAAACCCCGTCCCAATTGGTGTCCCCGATGACGCCCGTGGTGAGAAAATTGCGCGGCACATCGAAGTTGTTGGTAATTGATCCGGCTTGGGCCGAAGTACCCAAAACCGCTAGCGACAGGACCATTATGAGGTTTGCAGGGATTAACTTTGTGCTCATAGATTGGGTTAGTTAATAAAACTAAGAAATGTTGACAAAGAAAACGGCTCGGTGAGGCTTGGCTTCAATTTAGATCACATCAGAAGGGAGTTCGATTCGACAAATCGTCTGTCATCAAGCGCAACCCGCTGCTTCGAGGTTGTTGTGCCATGCTGATAAATTATTCTCGAATGTCGCCACCGCCCATAACTAAAATACACATACTCATGCTGCAAATACACTACGGTTATGATCGAGGCGCCCGAAGCAACCTTTGGTCAGCGGTCTGTTTTCAAACGTCCGCCAGCGCCGTTCATCGATGTAGTAAGTTACCGCACAAGCTATTGGATGGTTGGTGGCGATGGACAAGTCTGACCAATCGCAGATGTGTCGTGGTTAATGCCTGCATCCGCCGTCGGCGCTGAGCTTGAATCAGGTCGAGCTAACCAGTCGAATGCTGACTTTGAACCTCGTTTCAGCAACGAAGATCCGAGCGCGAGTTAGCCACCCGCATTCGACGCGTTGCGGTCAGGTGGTTCGGTCCCCATCAAGTTATGCGTGAAGAAGTCTTGAGTCCGCCGCTGAGTGACCGGGCTGGCGGCGCCGTGATTCGCCCCGGGCACGACCAGCAGATCGAAATCCTTCTTCGCCTTGATCAACGCGTCCACGAAACGCATCGTCGATTCGGGCGGGACGTTGTCGTCCATTTCGCCAACAATGAGGAATAATTTCCCCCCCAGCTTGGCGGCATTGTCTATGTTCGAGGACTGCGAATACCAGTTATCGGGGGCCATGATCCAAATTTTGTCCGGCGGCATGTAGCCCATCCATTGCTCGTTCCAGGAAGCCTTGTCGAGACGATTGTCGTGGCAGCCGGAATTCGCAACGGCGCATCTGTAAAACTCAGGATGAAAAATCACCGCCGCGGCGGCGTTTTGTCCACCAGCCGAAGTGCCGAAAATTCCAACCCGGCTGATGTCCAGGTAAGGATATTTTGCGGCCGCCGCTTTAATCCAGGCGATGCGATCGGGGAAACCCGCGTCCGCGAGATTGTGCCAGCAGACATCGTGAAAGGTTTTTGAGCGAAACGCCGTGCCCATCGCATCGCATTGCACGAGGATAAACCCGGCGTCGGTCAGGTTGGTGGAGCG
>JANXQE010000116.1 GCA_025356925.1 Limisphaerales bacterium
GCCAGGTGCAGTCCGCCGAATACCCCGCCCATGACGCAGTGGCCGTTCAGCGAGGCGAGCGGTCCGGTCGTTTGCGAGCGCGCTGCCATCAGGGCACATCCGCAAAGGATAAACAGCCAGCCCAACAATTTGATGCCTCCGTGCATGAAAAAACCTGCTGCCGTTAGAGCGCAGCCGTACAACAACATCCAAAACGGAGGCAACGACCGGGCCGGAAGAAAATCCCAGGCCGGGCTCACCAGGGCGAGCAACCCCGCCATCGAGCCAACGAACAGCGCGGGCAGGAGAGCCTGGGCAATCCGCCGGGTGGGCGGTGACCAGAACGGCTCGGATTCCTTCAACGCCTGGCGCCGAACCAGAACGAAGGAGCCGCCTAAGGCTGTCAATCCTACCCCCGCCCAGTATCCGATCAATCCCCGAGGAGATTCGATGTTTGCCGCCCAGCCCGCCAGGCCGCCAGCCACTCCAAGCACGCCATTGAAAATCATGATTGGGGCCAGTGCTCGGCGATAGACGGCGGATCGCTCCATCAGGGTGCGAATCACTTGGAGATGCTCGGCCGCCCAGTTCGATTCCATGCCTATACTTTGTAACACAAAGTCATTTGCGTCAAGCTTGAATTGGATCGATTTGGGCCCCGTAAAACTCGGCCTTCCGATCTCCCGGCGCGCGAGCATTCCTGCCCGCAGCAACTCGGTGTGCAACGGGTGCGGGGCCGATTGGGCTTGCCACCGAGCAACCCTGCCGGTAGGAACCCGCGGTGGTCTTAAACGTGATCCTCGGCTTTCTGACCCTGCTGAGCCTCGGCATTACGCTGTGGCAATGGCTGGTTGCGCGGCGGTTTCCATTGCATCGGCGCGTTAGCAAGCCCTCGGCTCCAGGCGGGGTCACTCTGCTCAAGCCATTAAAGGGCTGCGACCAGGCCACAGAATCTTGTCTGCGAAGCTGGCTGGCCCAGGTCTACGAAGGACCAACCCAAATCCTGTTTGCGGTCGCCTCCTCACAAGATCCTGTTTGCCGCGTCGTGGGCAAGCTTCTTCAAGAGTTCCCCGAGCGAGACGCTGAGCTCGTAGTTTGTGGACCTTTGTCGGGGACGAACCTGAAGGTCTCCAAACTAATGCAGCTCGAACCGCAGGCCAAGCACGACGTGATTGTTGTTAGCGACGCGGATGTGCTGATCCCACCCGATTTCCTGGCGAACGTTGCCGCACCGCTCGAGGATCCAGACGTGGGCCTGGTCAACTGCTTTTATCGCCTGGCCAATCCCACCACGATGGCTTTGCAATGGGAGGCAATCGCGATCAATGCCGACTTTTGGAGCCAGGTGCTTCAGTCGCAGTCTCTCAAACCGCTGGACTTTGCTCTCGGCGCCGTGATGGCGACTCGGCGGAGCCAATTGCAGCAGATCGGCGGGTTCTCCGCCTTAGCGGATTGCCTGGCTGATGATTACCAATTGGGCAAGCGCATTGCCGCGTGCGGCTATCGGATCGTCCTGTGTCCGGTTGTCGTTGAGTGCTGGTCTGAGGCGATGGGCTGGAAAGCCGTGTGGACCCATCAACTGCGCTGGGCGCGAACTATCCGCGTTTGCCAGCCGCTGCCCTACTTCTTCAGCATTCTTAGTAACTCCACGCTCTGGCCACTGCTGTGGTTGGCTGTTAATCCCGCCACCCCCGAACTGGTCGCCGCCCTCGGGTGTGGGCTTTTTCGGGTGTGCACAGCCCTCAATTTGCAGCAGCGGCTGAACGCGGCTCGTGCGCCGTGGCGCTACGGCGGCCTCGTCCTGATCAAGGATTTGCTTCAAACGGCGCTCTGGGTGCTGTCATTTTTGGGCAATCGCATCGAATGGCGGGGCGAGTTGATGCGTCTGCGGCGCGATGGAACGTTGGTGCGAAGCTAGAGTATTACTTCCCTGCCGCCTGGACCGCGTACAAATGTGTCATCGTTGCAACATAGAGCACGCCGTTGGCCGCCGCTGCGGTGGAGCTGATCGGATGGCCCAGTTCGCAGGTGCTGAGTAGTTGTTTGTCCCGCCCCGCGGCGAAGACATAAAAGCTGCCACTGCGCGTGCCAAGAAAGACTTTGCCGTCGGCCACCAACGGGGATGCCCAGGCTTCCCCGTTGATGTCGTGGGTCCACCACGGCTTGCCGGTTTCGGCATCCACGCAATGAAATTTCCGTCCGCAATCCGCAATGAACACGAGGCCACCCACCACAGCCGGCGTTCCCATGACATGTTTTTCCAGCCGGTACGACCAGACCAGGCCGTTCGTGACTTCTCCGGCTTTTGTGGCATCGATGCATTTCAGCCAGGCTTCGTTCTTTCCCCACCAGAGATCGCCGCCCCCAGCCAGGAAGATGCGGTTGTGATCAAACACTGGCATGCCATAGAAATCGCTGGGACCCTCACGCCGGTTGGTGTTGAACCTGTGGACGTTGGTTTTCGGAGCGTCCGGATCGAAATCGAACTGCCAGACCTTCTTCAATCCCAGTGCTTCTCCGGTTTCGCGGAGAGGGTCGGTTTGCGAAAGGGCTTCGAACGCGTACAAAACCCCGTTGCCTCCGCCAAAGAAGACTAACCGGCGGCCGTTAACGTCTCCCAGTGAAGGGGAACACCAGGTGCTATGGAAAATGTTTGGCGCCATACGCTCGTAATCCCGCGCGACCAGCTTGCCGGTGCGTTTGTCGAGCACAACCAGGCTCGGGGCGTCCGGCGTGCGAATCTTTTTGTGCGTGTTATCCACGCCTGTGCCGGAGTTCAGATAGAGATAGTTGCCGTCGATCAAGATCGAGCTGTGCGCGGCATCGTGTGACCAGATGCCGGCTCCGGTCGTGAGATCGAATAACCAGACGATGTCCGCGTCCATCGGGCCTGGCGTGAGCTCGACCGAAGCACCCCGCGGGGTCATGTGCGCTCCTTCCGATTGGAAAGAGCCGTCGTTGCCGTTGGTTAAGCCGAAGGCGTCGAGGCACAAAACTTCCCCACGGTTGCTGACTAGAAATACTTGGTTGCCCTCGACTGTTGCAGGCGAGGAAATCCCGCTCTGCGGCCAATCGAAGTAAACGTCCTCGTCGCGCTTGGGGACAACTAACTGCCAAAGAAACTGCCCGGACAATTCATCGAAGCACATCAGCACCCCGCGGTCGCCTTGGTGCTTAGGATCCCTGGGATTGCCATTGTTGGTGCCGATGTACACGCGGCCGCCGGCGATGACCGGTGAGGAGTGAGCTTCCGTCCCCAAAGCAGCTGACCATTTGATGTTGCGTCCCGTCTCCGGATCGAACGATTCCGGCAGGCCGTGTTCGCCGGAAACCATATTGCGAGACCAAGCCTGTCCCCATTGCGGCTGATCGGCCGCGGGCGCCGCCAGCCGCGGCAAAATATTTGCGAGGATCAGCGCTACGCCCAATCGCCGGTGCACGGCTCGATTCATCGCACCTAGCAAACCCCAAGCCCTGAGCAGGAACAAGGAAACTTTGGCGCCAGACGCGCTTCCAGGCGCGAGTTGGCGAAGCAAGTGGCGCGGAATTTTAGTCTGCCCGGGGACGACTCACTGGAAGAGTGGAAGTAAATCGAAGAGGCGTTGAGCAACCGTCTGGCCAGCCGGAACCCCGTTTCTGGCGGGCGGTTCAAAGCTGGCTTTGTGGAGGGCTAAAGCAGTCCCGCAGTAGGTGGCGAGTTGCTTTTCCGATTGGCAGGGGAAAGCGTCCCCGCAATGAGTCAGCGAGCGCAAAACTGTCAACAAATCGAGATGTCCCCAATTATGGCGTTTGAGCAGGGGCCAAAGAAAAATGATGGCTTTGTCGAGTGCCCGCTGGTCCTGGTCGGCCTCGAGTGCGTGACGCTCCCGGACTTCGAAATGCGCGAGCGCCTCAAGCCTATCGCACCAGCGCTTCAAGGTGCGGCGGACGCGACGCGCGGCATCTTTTGAGCCGGCCCGAGGAGTCCACACGCCGGGGCCAATGTACTCGCCGGAAACATCATGCTCAAAAGCCAGTGGGGCGTAGGCCAGGAAGAACGCCCGCGCCGGCGGATGAGTCCCAAAATTTGCAAACCGCAATAGATTTTCAAACAGGCGGACCGATTCGATGGCACTGAGCGGATAAAACAGTTTGGAAAAGCTGCGCCAGGCATAGCCGGTCTGAAGCGGACAGTCGTTGGTTCCGGCCCGATCGACATACCGGGCATCAGTGTGTCGAATGAGTCGAACGAGCCACACCTGGGCGACCAGCGAGTTGACATGGTATTGGTCAGCCGCTTCTTGGCGCGGCGGCAGGGATTCATCAATTTCGCCGGGCTCGGCAGCCGCCGGCGGAGACCCGCGGTAATCCGCCGCGGCGGGGGACCTTGCGGGCGGGCGTGAGGCGATGGCTTGCGTCCGAGGTTCGCGTGGGTTGGGCCGTCGGCGGCTCCGGGGTGTTGCGGTTTTCATGTTTTAAGGGGGTCGTCGGGATCTGATGAAAATCTGGACAACCTGTCCAAGTCTGGAAATCACTCACAGGCGTGAGCCGCACAGGAGCGGTTAAGGCCTGCTGCCATCGCAAGTCTAAAACCAAGGAGACCTGCCCCGGCGATGGGTAATTTCAAAAAAGCTCTTTCTAACCTTTGCATGCGCCTGCCGGATAAGAAGCATGCTCTGGGCCAAAGCAGACCCCGGCGCACGGACATTCCTCTCCGCGACAACCAAAGCACTTAGCCCAAGCCCGAACTCGTGAAACTATGAAATCCAGGGGATGAAGCTGCGGTGCCGACGGCCGAACCAAGGTCTAATCTGTGGATCGCTCGTGGCACAACTTGAGCTCTTCCAGATGGGATTTCGAGGGACAGGCCTCGCAATTTCGCTCCAAAAGGCTTGATTGAGGGATGTTCCCTTATTTGACCTTGGCCCAAAACAAGGAATGGCAACCAGGTCCATACCCCGGAGTTGACCTGCTGATCCTCCACAAAAACGAGCAGACCGACGGCATAACCATCTTACGCCGATTTTGATGGCCCATTGACGGTCGTAAATACGGAATAAGTCCGGACAGAATCGTCTTGCGAGCGCGCCGGAAAGAGGATTAGATGGCAATCGCAGGCAGGGCTGGCGCCGGGCCGATGGCAAGCGCTGGCGATTCTCGATCTAACTGATGCTTAACCTCAATGGAACCACACCATGAAACGTGAACTTTTGTTCTCTCTTGTATTAACTGTGAGCAGCTCGCTCCTGGCCGCTGACGCAGGGCCAAAAGACGAACTCGCCGGCGCCGCCAAGAAGGTGGATGAGGCCAGTAACTATAGCTGGAAAACCGTCGTTGAGTTCGGGAACTTCACCGGCACCACCGAAGGAAAAACTGAAAAAGCGGGCCCGCTTTGGGTTTCGATGGCTTTCGGCGACAATACGACCGAGGCGGTTCGCAAAGCCGAAAAATGGGCAGTGAAAACCCCCGATCATGAGTGGCAAACGTTGTCGGAATTGGAAGCGGCTGCGGGAACCGAGCCTGGGCCACAACAGTTCCTCGTGCGCCGGCTCCAGAGTTTTAAGGCGCCGGGGGCCGAGGCGGCCGAAATCGTCGACAAGATCAAAGAAGTGAAAAAAGATGGCGACACATACTCCGGCGACCTCACGGACGCTGGCGCCAAAGAGTTGCTCTCATTCGGACGCCGGAGAGCCAACGCGCCTGAGCCAAAAGATGCCAAGGGCTCAATTAAACTGTGGACCAAAGCGGGAGCGCTTTCGAAGTATGAGCTCAAACTGCAAGGGACCATGAACTTCAATGGCGAAGATCGGCATGTCGACCGCACAACCACTGTGGAAATCAAGGACGTCGGCACGACTAAAATTGAAGTCCCGGAAGCTGCGAAGAAGAAACTGTCCTGAGGTTCTGCTATAGCGGAGAATCGGCAGTGTATTTCCTGGGAGCGCCGGCGAGACGTCGGCACTCCCGCGTGGGTGCCTTGACATCAGCCCAGTCAAAGTGGAGCAGGCGAGGAGCAGCGCCATCGTAGCGTTCCACACGTCGCGATGAACCGGACCCGGAGTTCCGAAGGTTTTAGAGTGCGCCGGTTCCGCGGCGCTTTTCGGCCGCCCACTACCCAAGGCGGCGCAGCACCGCCGCACTCCAAAACGCTCCGCGAGTAACGAGGGCGCGATTTTTCCCGGGTCCAGGGTCCCAAAGCAGGCGAACACACCTGGCAGCTTGCCCGCAAATGATGCTGGGACGGAATCCTTTTGATGATCAGGCCTTAGCAATTGCCGCGCTAAAGGACACTCGTTTTTGTCGACGGCACTAACTCACTCCAGCCTTGTCCATAACATCCGGCGAACCATAGTTCCAAAATCGAGATCGAAAGATGAGCCCAGACGACAATCGTAGAACTGAACCGCGACCGCAGCCGGCGGAACCCTTTTCGGAATGGCTCCATAGTTGGCGTTACCTCTTTTGTTTCCTTGGGCTGGTCGGCCTGGTTTTACTTTTCTACGCCGAAGAGAATTGGCGCGGCTACCGGGCCTGGGAAAGCTATAAGCAGCAGATGACAGCGCGCGGGGCGCAATTCGAACCCGCCGCTTTTATTCCGCCGAGGGTTTCAGATGACGAAAACTTTGCCATGACGCCCGCGTTGGCGCCGATGTTCGAGTTTGTGGCCGGTACCCAACACTGGCGCGATACCAACGCGCCCCGGCGCTTCCAAGACCTCACGGCCAAGTACGATGCTGCGGCCAGGCTGGCAAACCCGAGGTCAGTGGGAAGCGTGAACTCGTGGATCCGCGCGCGCACGGATTTGGGCTTGTGGGCCGCGGCGTTTCTGCAGGGCACCAACAGTCACCCTCATACTGGCGAGTCACCGCTGTCGACTCATTTCACATCCCGAGACGCAGCCACGGCTGTTTTGCAGGATTTGTTGGACTTTAATCCGGTCCTGGATGAGCTCCGCACAGCCAGCCAGCGGCCCCACGCCCGGTTCAACCTCCGCTACGAGGAAAGCAATCCGGCCGCTATCCTGTTGCCCCATTTATCCAGAATCAAATACTTTTGCCAGGTCCTTCAGCTCCGAGCTTCGGCCGAACTGGCCTTGGATCGAATGGACGACGCCCGCCAGGACCTTGAGCTGATGTTTCGTCTAACGGACGCTACCCGCAAGGAACCCATCCTGATCTCGCAACTGGTCCGGATGGCCGAGCTGCAACTGGCCCTGGCGCCGCTCGCCGAGGGGATGGGCCAATGGTCGGAGGCGCAATTGCGGGCGCTGCAGGAGCGCCTGCAGGCCTTCGATTTTTGCGCCGACCTCAACCGGTCGCTTCAGGCCGAGCGCGTTTTGTTTGGTGATGGCGTGATCGAGTACGTGCGCCGTTCTCACAACAAATTCGATTTGATGGACGAATTTAGTCGGGTGAGCGACGGAAGTAGTTCCTCGCCAATATGGCCGATGGCCGTGCTGACCACGGCAGCGCCGAGCGGCTGGCTGTATCTCGAGCAGCTCAATCATAGCGTTGCTTTCGACCAATACCTGCTTCCGTTGATCGATGTCACGAACCGGAAAATTCGTCCGACCGCCGTTCGGGACGCGAACGACGCGATCAGCAGGCTGACCCAGCGCTCACCAGTTGACAGCCTCCTCCACCATCAGTTTTTTTCGGGGCTATTGCTCCCTGCAATTTCGCGCGTTGCAGAAAAGGCAGCGTTCGCTCAGACCGCAGTTGATACCGCCACAGTCGCCTGCGCCCTCGAAAGATACCGTCTGGCCCACGGCCAGCTCCCAGACTCGCTGGACAATCTCACCCCACAATTCATAGCGAGACTGCCGCACGATATTATCAATGGCAAACCACTAATCTACCGCCACGCTCCGGACGGCCATTATCTGCTGTACTCGGTCGGTTGGAACGAGACAGATGACGGCGGTTCGCCAAAACAGAAGAAGACGGGCGACGCCGAGCGCCAGGAAGGGGACTGGGTTTGGGGGGACAATTTTTAGTTCTTAGTTCTTAGTTGTGGATAGATCCGCCCAACGAGCCTGGCGGCAAGCGGAACACTGCCCAACAAGAGAAGAGTTAATGCAGAGGGTTCTGGCACCGGCTGCGCCACGATAGACTCGCTGGGGCTGGCGAAAGGGCTGCCCTGGTAAACAAACGAGGTGCCTACCGGCGTAGTGGGATAAAACGGCGAGTCGCCGGCCACGGCCGCGGGAGAATCCGCAGTCTGAAACTGGAACGTGAGCGAGCTGCCGGGGTTTAGCGGGGCCGTCGACGTAACAAACTCGATGGCGAAGCCATCGTTTAGCCCGCCACCGGTAATGGTGTCGGTCCAACCGCTTGGAGGCTGAACGCTAATCGGGCTGGTTGTCAGGAAGTCCTCGCCGGGTACCCAGCCAAACCAAAACGTCTCGATGGGTGTGCTGGGCGGTGAATTGTTGTTCAGGGTTAACGTATAGTCGAAGTTTAGCCCTGCTGGCTGGCTGCTGAATGTGGCGCTGGCGTTGATTTGCGCATGGACACAGGTGCCAGCCGTCCACAACAGCAGCAAGCCGAGCAGGACTTTCTTGGCGAACAAAGTCAATTCGGCCGACCGGATGGGATGGTTTCGGCCTAAGGTCATTTGCGGTACACGATTCATAGTAGTGGTCGCTTCTACTGCGCTTATGCAGGTGAGAGGCTGAAGATCTGGAAAGGTTCCGGAAAAAATGAAGCATCGCGTTGTGGCTTTCCGGAGCCTCGGCAAGCGGAATTATTTCGCGCGAGAACGCCGCTCGGGGTATAGTCAAGGATCAGGAAAATCGCTACCGGATGAAACAAGCATACGGCGGAGTCTTGATTAACGACGCGGGCCGGGTTCTGCTTCGGAAGCCAAGAGGTCTCCACAAAACCCGGGTTTGGACGTTTGCCAAGGGCAGGTCTGAGGATGGCGAAACCCCGGAGCAAACCGCGACTCGCGAAGTCTTCGAAGAAACCGGGGTGCGCGCCAAAATCGTTCGCCGGGTTCCGATCCCTCCCGATGAGCCGGAAATCCAGGACCAATATTTCTTAATGGCGCCGATTGAGGAAACCGGGCGGTTCGACGAAGAAACCACCGCCATCGTCTGGGCGACGAAGACAGAGGCCGAAGAACTAATCTCGATGACAGAGGATCCGGTGCGCCGCACGCGGGATCTGAAAATTTTGCAGTTCGCATTTGAGCTTCGTGGTTCCGTGAGAGGTTTGTTGCCCTTTCCCTCCGCCGATCAAAACGACCTCAGCTGAGTACGCTGAATCGCGCCGGAATCGGCTTGACGACACCTCAACCGGCGCGGAGAACGGAGCAAGCTGGGGCAGCCAGACTTGCGTCGCAAGGCGGGGTAACGACCCAGGAAAACGCCAGGTTGATCAGCGGTCCAACTAAATGGGTGGAAAATCCCTGGCTCTCTGCTAGGCTCGATGCTGTGCGAGACATGATGCCAGCCCGACGTTTTGCGGCAATACGCCGCGGCTGCCGATTTGATTCTGAAGCTCCGTTTCTATGATGAAGAAGCTCATTTTGTTTGCCGTCGGCTGTCTTCTGGCACTGAACCTCAGCGCAGCGGAACGCTTTGCGGATCGCTTCGTGTGGATCTTCGGTTGGGCGCTGGAAAAGGACAGCGATGTTTCCGAGATTTCACGGATTCTTGAGACCGCCGGTAAACATCGGTTGAATGGGGCCGTGGTTTCTCTTGACCTCGATACCTTGTGCAAGAAGTCGCCCGATTACTTCAAACGCCTGGACCAAATCAAGAAATCCTGTGACGACAACCATCTGGAACTCATCCCTTCGATTTTCTCGGTCGGCTACGGCGGCGGCG
>JANXQE010000131.1 GCA_025356925.1 Limisphaerales bacterium
GGCGGCAGCACCCCCACCACCGCCCATGGTCGGCCGCTGATGGTGATTGCCCGGCCGATGATCGCGGGATCGCCATTGAATTTCTGCTTCCAGACCCTGTCCGTGAGAATTACCGCGTCCTGTCCGTCTTCCTCGAGGAAATCCCGGCCCAGGCGGGGCGAGATTCCCAAGACCTTCAGGAACTGCTTATCGATCCAGGTACCTTCCACCCGGGTTAACTCGCCATTGACGCTCAAGACGGTTTGCTGACGGCCGTACCAAGCGATGTAGCACCCCAGACCTTCAAAGCACCGATTCAATTCCCTCCAATCACGGACATTGACGCTGCGCGTCATGCCGGGAATTCCTGGCGCCGCGAGCTCTGGATTGGCGATCCAAACCAGGCGGCTCGACTCTCGGAACGGGAGCGGACGAAAAAGGACGGCGTTGACCAGACTGAAGATGGCCGTGTTGGCTCCAATGCCGAGCGCGAGCGTCAGCAGGGCGACCGCGGTGAAGCCCGCGTCCTTTCGTAACATCCGCGCACCATAGCCAATATCCTGCCCGAGCTGCGCCAGCCAGGTGAATCCGCGCTCATCCCGGCAGGTCTCTTTGATGGATTCCATCCACCCGAACCGCTTTAAGGCCGCGTAGCGCGCTTCCATCTGCGGCATTCCCGCCTCTAGATTCTTCTGTGTCCGCATCTCCACATGCGACCGCATCTCCTCCTCCATTTCCGCGTCCAGTTGTCGTTTCCGAACCAGACCACGCAAGTCAGTCCAAATCTTTCGCAGCCAGTTCACAGCGGTTGGCCCCAGCGATTGGAATCGTTAGTCGTGCAGCTCATTGGCTCGTTTGGCAGCTCACACTCGTTCGTCTAGGCCGATTGCATGATCCGAGCGATGGCCGCGCACATCTGCTCCCAACCCACCGCTTCCGTTTCCAGTTGTTTGCGGCCCGCTCTGGTTAGGGAGTAATATTTCGCCCGGCGGTTGTTCTCGGATTGGCCCCATTCCGATTGGATCCAGCCTCGATCCTGCAGACGGTACAACGCCGGGTAAAGCGAACCCTCGCCAACCGTTAACACGTCGTGCGAGAGCTGTTGAATGCGCTCGGCTATCCCGAACCCGTGCATCGGCCCGCGGTTTAGAACCTTCAGAATCAACATGTCCAACGTCCCCTGGAGCAACTCAGTTTTTTGCATACGCGCGTCTTCCCATCGACTGTCGAGGGAACAATCCTTCAACTTCCATCGAATGTCAAGGGGAGTCTTTTCCCCAGTCACGCGATGGCTTTCGGATTGCCTTTTAGGCCAGCCCGCCGCACGTTAGCGACGATGGACAAGAGAATTCTTTTGACGCTTGGTCTGGCCGCCACCGCGCTAGCCACGGCGGTTTTCGCTGCCGAGGTTCCCACCAACGAGCCACCTCAATCGGCAACCGCCCCCGCCAAGGAGCCGGCCAAGGAACCCGCGAAGGACAAAGCCAAGGAACCGGAGGAGAAACTCGTCCAGTCGGACCACTCGGTGGTCATCGGCGGCCAGGAGATAAAGTACAAGGCCAGCACCGGCACGATCTTGTTGCGAGACGAGGATGACAAGCCCACCGCCTCTATCTTTTACATCGCCTATACGCGCGCAGACGCGGTGGTTTCCACTCGGCCCGTGACGTTTTCGTTCAATGGCGGTCCAGGTTCGTCGTCGGTCTGGATGCACCTGGGCCTACTGGGTCCGCGACGCGTGCGGCTGGCGGAGGACGGCTCTGCCCTGCCGCCGCCGTATCAGTTGGTGGACAATGAATTCTCGCTGCTCGACGAGACCGATTTGGTCTTCATTGATCCCGTCAGCACCGGTTACAGCCGGGCGATTCCGTCCAAAGACGCCAACAAATTCCACGGATTACACGCGGATGCCGCGTCCGTCGCCGAATTCATCCGCCTTTACATCACACGTAACAAACGCTGGAGTTCGCCCAAATATATTATTGGCGAGAGCTACGGGACGACTCGCGCCGCCGCTCTCTCCGGCGAATTGAGCGAGCGCCTCAAGATCAACGTGAACGGTATCATGCTGGTCTCCACCGTCCTGAACTTCGGGACTCTGGACTTTACGGAGGGAAACGACCTGCCTTACATCCTGTACCTGCCTACCTACACCACCACCGCGTGGTTTCATAAGAAACTTCCAGCCGACCTGCAACGGCGCTCGCTTACCGAGGTGTATGCCCTGGCTGAGGCTTTCGCTTCCGGCGAATACAGCGCCGCCTTGTTCAGCGGGAATTTCCTCACTCCGGAAGCGCGGCACAAAGTCGTCGAGCAATACGCCCGATTCACCGGGCTGCCGACCAATTATGTCGAGCGGGCGAACCTGAGAGTATCGCTCGGCCGCTTTGCTTCCGAACTGCTGGCCGACGAAAACCGCGTCATCGGCCGCTATGACAGCCGCTATCTTGGATTTATCCAGGACCGGCTCGCCAACCACATGGAACAGGACCCCAGCTACGAAGCAGTCGCGAGCGCCTTTGCCTCCACTTTCAATAATTACATCCGCACCGAACTGAAATACGAAACGGACCTCACCTACGAAGTGCTGGCCTCGGTCGGTCCCTGGAATTGGGACCAGAGCAACGGTTACGTCGATGTGGCCGAGACGCTGGCCGGCGCGCTCACTCGCAATCCGTTCCTGCGCGTTCATGTCTCCAGCGGCTACTACGATTTGGCCACGCCTTTGTTCGCCACACGGTACACCTTCAATCACCTTAAAGTGGACCCGACGCTCATGAAGAATGTCACCCTCGACACCTACACGGCCGGCCACATGATGTACCTGAATTTGCCTGATCTGAAAAAATCGAAGGCCGACCTGGCCCGGTTCATTGTTGAGTCGAACAACGCGAAGTGATCCCGGCTCGGCGTTGGAATTTCGATAGGCTTCCTTGTCAAGGAAACCCTCAATGAATAGCACCCGGAATTTCGAAGGTTTTGGAGGGCTCCATTACCGTGGCGCTTTTCGGTGCCCGCGACCGAAAGCGGCGCAGAACCGCCGCACTCCAAGACGCTCCCGCGGAAGGAACGAGCGACTTCGCCTGGGTTCGTGGTACCTACGCAGCAGTGGGAGGGCCCGCGGGAGTGCTCGCCCTGCCTGTGACCCGAGCTCACTTCGCCAAACCGCGGTGATCGAGCGCGGGCAAGTCAGGGAATGGGATGTGTGGCTCAGTTTGATACCAGTAGGCGACTGAGGCGATGTCGTCAGAGAGCAGTTTATATTTGCCGTCATCGCCCCAGCCCAGAGCTTGGATAGTGACTTTCAAATCGTGAGCAAAGCAGATGGGGTCCGGCACGTGCCATCGATAGAGACTCCAATAATTCGGCGGTTCGCGGTCCGCGTTGGCGGGTAGCGTTGTCCCGGCGTAAGCGGTGGTGAACGGTTCCTGGAATCCATAACTGCCGCAGAAATAATCCTCGGTGCCCGTGCCGCAGATGGTCGGAAACTGGCTGTCACCGTCCATGAAGAACTTGATTTCTCCTTCCCCGAACCAGCCTTTGCGGCGTTGGGTCCAGGCCAGAAACGTGCCCGCATAGCGGCCTTTGCCTTTGACGCCGTCCAGGATGACGTAAGGATTTTGCCGGGAGGTGTCGGCCCGGCGCCATTGGGCATGGAAGTAGCCTGCCTCGTTGGAAACGGGCGTCAGCGCGTACGTGATCTGGAAGGCCAGCAGGTCGAGGTCTTTGCGGGCTTCGTTCGTAAACGTCACACGGGCGTGGCGTTTGAACGGCATCGGCCAATAACAATTCATGGCATTGGCCGGATTTACGATCACCACTTGCGAATTCACGCGGCCAAACATTTCATGCCCCACGGCGAAAAAATCCGGCGCCGGCACCTCGACCGACGGAGCGGTTTCACCATCCCAGTAAATCCTCAGAACGTGCGCTCGACTCAAACCTTCCACCATCCAGACATGCTGGATCACACCCGGACCGTCCACATCCATTAGAGTCACGGTTTCACCCGCGTTAACTCGGAGAAACGGTTTAACTTTCCAGCCTTGTCCGAGGTTGTCGGCGGCTCGTGCGCTCGCTGCCGGTTTGGGCTCCGTCGGGTTTGGGATCGCCATTCCCCCCTGCCCTTGAGCTCCGGTAAGATTCTCGGCTGAGACCGAGCGCGTGCGCATTGCGTTGAGCTCTGGCAAACCGGCTAAACCGCCGTTCGAAGCGGGTGATAAAACGGGAGCGGTTGGGTTTTGCGACGAAGTGCCGCAGCCGGTCAACCAGCCGATCAATGACGCTGAAAAAACAAATGCAAGCGCGCGGGAATTCATCCGCGCCATTTTCCGGCGCCACGGGCAGCGCGCAACATTAATCGCGCTGACCCTGAAAGAGAATCGCCGAAGCGGGACCCGGACTCGAGAAGCCTCTCGTGACTCGATGGCCAGCTATGCGCACTGCGCCAATTGGTCAGATTGAGGACCGTCGGTGCGCACCCTTTCGCCAGGTTGAGAAAGAAGCTCGGCAATGATTGTCCGCAGACGGGCCGTGTTGAACGGCTTACTGACAACCGCGTCCACCGGGTTGTCGCGGGTCGGTCGGTGCCCGTAGGCCGTTACCATCAGAATGGGTTGCCGCGGCGCCACCCGCTTGATGCGGGCCGCCAGTTCGTCGCCTTTAAGAAACGGCATTTCAAAATCGGTCACCACGAGGTCGAACTGGCCTTTAAGGAATAGCGCGAATGCCTCCGCGCCGTTATTGGCTTCGACCACGGTGTGGGCGTCCACGGAAAACAGGAGGCGCAGCGTTTCACGCACAAGTCGCTCGTCCTCAACGAGTAAGATGCGCTTCCCAATATGCGTGCCAGTCTGCGTCTTCATATTCTCGGTTCCAACATGAGCAATTAGGCTGCCAGTGGAAGCTGAGAATCTGATTTTAGCTGCAAACAACGCTTATGGCCGCGGAAGGCCGGAACGCGTGCGGGAAGGCGAGCCATTGCCCAGAACCATTGATTCGCCGGAATCGCAAATGACGTCCCCGCTCAACTTTATTTCCTTCCGCGTGTTCAGTGTGGTTCGCGGCTTGAATTGCTGGATTAAGGTTCGGTTAGGAGATGGGAAACCACATCTGCGGCGGAGAAGGAATCGCCACCCGGAGGGAGA
>JANXQE010000132.1 GCA_025356925.1 Limisphaerales bacterium
GAGCCAAACGCCACGACCAGCAGCAGAAGAAGAAAGGTGAACCCCTGGTAAGCGACATTGCTATCCGTATCCGATCCCATAACGCCGGTAATCACCAACCCGCCCAGTACCGCCAGGCCCGCTCGCGTGAACCGGCGAAAGCCCCAGTTCCGAATCCCGGACAAGGCGCGGTAGATTCGATAAAGAAGTTTAAAGACAAGAATCACCAGATTGCGGAGTGCGGAATGCGGCTGCGTTCCTGATTGATTCTGACGTGTGCCTTGGTTGGGTTAAGTCGGGACTGGGATCCGTTTGACGATTTCCTCGACAATACCACGCGGTGTTAACCCCGAAAAACGTGCCTGCGGTTCGAGGACCAGGCGATGGGCGATTACTGGGGCTGCGAGCTCCTGGATCTGCTCCGGGGTGACAAACTCCAGGCCATCGAACAGTGCCAGTGCTTGCGCCGCTTTCATCAGGGCGATGGAGGCGCGGGCGCTGGCGCCCAACTGGACGCCGTTGGCCGTCCGCGTGGCCCCCACCAGGTCCACCGCATACCGTTTGAGTTCCTGGCTAATGCGAACCTGATTTGCCGCCTTTTGGAGGGCCACAACGTCTGTCAGCGACGCGCACGCTACCAACTCCTCCAGGGGATGCCGGTGTTCCTGCGCGCTAAGAATGGCGACTTCTTCGGCTGAATCGACGTAGCCCAGGGAAAACTGCATTGCAAACCGGTCCATTTGTGCTTCCGGCAACGGATACGTTCCGCGGAACTCGACCGGGTTTTGTGTGGCGATGACAAAGAATAGATCGGCCAGGTCGCGGCGAACGCCATCCACACTTACCTGGCTCTCCCCCATTGCCTCCAGAAGCGCCGACTGCGTGCGCGGCGACGCGCGGTTGATCTCGTCGGCCAGGAGGATATTGGTAAAGACCGGGCCTTCATGGAAATGGAACTGCTGATCGCGCTGGCTGAACACCGAAACGCCGACAATGTCCGAAGGCAAAAGGTCGGGCGTAAACTGAATCCGTTTGAACTGAGCGTCGATCGATCGCGCCAGGGCTTTAGCCAGCGTCGTCTTGCCGGTGCCGGGAAAATCTTCCAGCAACACATGTCCGCCGCTGGCCAGGGCGGCGAGCAGCTTTCGCGTGGCCTTGGCTTGCCCCTGCAAGATCCGGGCGATGTTGGCGGCAATCTTCTGAAAGACCTCCCGCCCGGCGTGGTGGTTGTTTAACGCTCCCGTTGTTGGCGTTGACAACGCGTCCAGTGACTGAGCTGAAGAAGTTGTTGGCGTCATAAAGTCAATGTCCAGCCTCTGAGGCATGGCACACCTTAATTGTCGCCGCCCGTTCCTGCGAACTAATTTCAGCCGAGTTTCGTCAGGGCCGGAAGCACAGGCCTTTACCGGCCCTTGGTGTCGAGGTTCTTTTGCAACTCCTCGGGGGTGACGTGGCTGGAGACTCCGTCTGCGGGAACCTCGACCCTGGCGGTCCAGAGGATCGCGTTCAAGACGACCTTGCGAACATTGTCATTGCCCCAATTCTTGTGGTAATGGCCACCGGTAAACCCGAAGCCTCGGCCGCCGTCGCGGCGTTCCAACGCCCAAGCCATGTGCTGAACTTCGCCGTTCTTAACCGAGACGCGCACCGCCGGATTGCCTTCATGAGGGCCGTCCGACCGATCCATGGTGCTGGGCGGCGCCACCGCATTCAGAAGTGGGGTCACCCCCGGCATGCCGTCCTGGAACCGCATATGGAAATACCATTCGTCATGGATTGTGAATGGGGTCACCCCTTGGGTGATGGGATGCCTGGGCAGGGCCTGGAAGTCTGCCGTCCACGTCGGATTGACCGACCAATCCATCTCGAAGCAGCCGCCTATCCAATCCAGGAATTGCTTCTCGCCCTTCTCTTTGGTCGGTTCGACCGCATAGTGGATGCAAACCAAACCGACGCCTTTCCTGACGAGTTCCCCGATGGTTTGCAAGCGATCATCCCGCATCAGCGGATGGCCGCCCCCGCCATCACTATAGATGACCACCGTCGCAGCGCCGGCGAACGCGGTCGACGGGTCGTCCGGCCAGCCATTGCTGTAAACCATTGAACTAATGCCAGGAACCCGGTCCAGGCAAGACTTGAGCAGCAAACAGCCGGCCCGGTGCTCGTGCTCCCCGGGCCCATGGCTGGGCGGCCCGGCGATAAACACAATCCGCTTAGCTTCGTCGGCCTGCAGGCTCATCGAAGAAAGCAGCGCAGCGAGGATTAAAAGCGTTCCCAACGGACAGCGCAACGCTTTCATACAGGTTCTACGGCGAGGAGGCGCATCACCAACAAAACAGAAAAGGCGGGACAGCATGACACAGTGAGGTGGTTGAAATTTTGGGTTGTTCAGTCTGGTTTTCCTTGCGGTATCTCGCGGCTAAACGGCTTTGACTCGCTCAAGGGAGAGCGAGCGTCTTGATCCGGATATTTTTGAACTGGGCCATCATCGGGTGCCCCGCATGCAACTGGAGCGCCAGCACGCCGCTCTGGGCCCGCTTGGCTTCACAGTCATCGGTCACATCGATCGTCTGTTTCCCGTTCACGAACTGTTGCAGGTGATTGCCCTTCGCGATGATCACGTAATCGTTCCACTCGCCTTTCTTCAAGGACCCCTCGATATCCGCCGCAGAGCCGACCGAACCGACGACCTGCTTTTTGTCGTCCTTGGTCCAGACCACTTTTTCTCCCCGCAACGCCATGATCCCACGGATCCGCTCCTCATATAGAATACCAGTGTAATTCGGTCCTGCCTCCATATCCGCCTGGTACCCGCCAACCACCCAGTTGGCTGGGTCAAAAATCCGGCTGCGATATTGGATGCCGGAGTTGGCAAAGCCCTCGGCATCGCCCGGAACAAGTTTGAACGAGCAGCGCAACTCAAAATCCCCGGGCGTGTCGTTAGTCCAAATGAGGAACGTATTGCCTTTGGCCGGATTCTCGGCGGTAGTTTGACCCGTAATCGCGTTATCCTTCACCGACCACAGTTTGGGATTCCCATCCCAACCGGTAAGATCTTTACCGTTGAACAGGGTTCGGAACCCCTTTTCCGAATGCCGATCATCCAGTAATGTTTGTAGTTCTGCGGAATTGACGACGGCGAGACCTGCGGTCCAGGAGGCCAGGGCTACCAGGCTGAGTGTTGTGGCAATTTTGATGTTCATAGAATCCGTTGTAAAAACTTTAAGCCTTTGGTGGCTATTTCCTCGTTAGTCGGTTCGAACTGACGCCATACCGAGGCAGCCCGGGCAATCATTTTGACGTGCGTGGCAAAGCCCTCGATTACAATATCGCCGTCGTACCCGATATCTTTCAGGGCTTTGGCCATCCCTTTCCAATCAATATGATCATTTCCGGGCGTCCCGCGATCGCAGCCGCACGCATGGACGTGGGCCAGGAGCTTGCCGGCTTTGCGAATCGCTTCCGCCTGGTTTTTCTCCTCGATGTTCATGTG
>JANXQE010000177.1 GCA_025356925.1 Limisphaerales bacterium
ATGGTGCGCCCTTCGGGAATTTCCCTGACTACACCGACATCCCGGGGGTCGATGGCAGCATTGGGTACGACGATTTCGTCGTCGAGGCGCAAACCTGGCTCTCCCTTGCGGTCGGCGTTTATCAGTTCGGTGTCGTTTCCGATGACGGCTATAAGATATCCGCCGGGACGACTCCCGCGTCGCAGACCCCGATCCTGGCATTCCATAACGGGGGTCCCGCGAATGAAACGAACGCCTTCGTCGTACCCGCCAATGGTGTCTATCCGTTCCGCTTTCTGTGGTATCAGCGAGGCGGGGATGCCTATGGCCAGTGGTTCTCAGTAAATCAGACGACCGGAGAGCGGACGCTGATCAACGATCCAATCTCGACCAACGCTGTACCGGCGTACCTTAGCGCGTCAAACCCCGCGCGGCCGCAATTCGCCAAACCTTCCCTCCAAAACGGGCAATTGACCGTCACCTGGACCGGTGGCGGGATCCTGCAGGAATCAACTGATCTGCATACCTGGACGGTCGTTCCCGGGAGCCCGGTCGGCACTTATTCCGTCTCGGTCGCAACGGCCTCCAGCAAGTTCTATCGCGTTACGCAATAGAAGCCACTCAAAACTGAGCCTTCACGATTGCCTCTTTAGCGGTTTGGGTCGGTTGCTTATCTTTGGTTGGGTCGCACGAGGTTTGAGGCTTGAGCTCCACTTTTGGCGTTCTCAGGGTGAGGGCCAGAAGTGCTCCGATGAGGAGCATAAAAGCGGAAATGCTGAAGGCGTGGTGGTAGGAGTGGAACGAGTCGCGAATCCTCGCCCCCAGGATCGGGCCGAGCACGCCGGCGACGCCGAAGCCGGTGAAGACCAGACCGTAGTTTACGCCAAGGTTGCGGACGCCGTAGAAGTCGGCGGTGGTTGCGGGAAACAGGGTAAAGATAGTGCCATAGCACAAGCCGGTAAACGCGGCGCCAAACATTACCAGCATCGGTGTCGTGTAATAGGCGAAAGCGACCATGTTGAGCGCCTGCAGGACCAGGGCCAGCACCATGGTATTTGCCCGGCCAACGCGGTCAGAGAGGAAGCCGCTTACGACCCGGCCCAGGGTGTTAAAGAGGGCCAGGGTGGCGACCGGCACGAAGCTCCAGCCATCGATGTGCGCCTGGTCTTTGGCGATCAGGGCCATTTGGGAGATGATCATCAACCCGGCGGAAGCGGCCAGCACGAACATGACCCAGAGTTGATAGAACTGAGCGCTGCAGAGCATTTCGTGCCAGTCCAGGTCCGTGTGGGCGGCCATTGGCGGCTTGAGCTTCGCCGGCGCAGGAGGATCCCAGGCCGCGGGCGCGTAGTCCGGGGGCGGGTTGGTGAGGAACTGGGCTAGCAACGAAACCGTCACCATGGTTCCAAGACCCAAACACAGAAATGTGTTTGGAATTGTCGTGACTCTCAGCATGAATTGGGTGAACGGCGCGATATACACGGCGGCCAGACCAACGCCGCTCACCACGATCCCAGTGACCAGACCCTTCCTCGCGGAGGAAAACCATTTGATGGATGGCGGGGTAGTCGTCGAATAGCCAAGGCCGATGCCGAGGCCGCCGACCAGGCCAAAAGTGAGCCACATGACCTGGGGCGTCCGCGCGAACGAGGAAGCCACCAAGCCAAGGCCGAGGATGATTCCCCCGAGCATGGCGACAAAACGCGGGCCAATTTTGTCCTGCCAGCGCCCGGCGAAAACCATCGTCAAGGCGAAGGCCACGGCCGAAATCGTGAAGGGCAGGGCGGCCTCGGTTGCTTTCCAATGCCATTGTATCACCAAAGCCTTGGCCATCACGCTCCAGGCGTAGAGCACGCCGAGGATGAGATTAATCGCCAGTGCCGCCAGGACCACGGTCCAGGCCCGGAGTTGAGCGGAAAGTTGGTGTGTCATGGGCCGGCGTTGGTCCGGGACCTGCACTCAGAGTGTCACCGAGGAAAGGATTATTAAAACTGTTGCTTAGTTCAAACACAATATTGAGATAAGGCTTATTGATTTAAAGATTGCCTCACGCTTGCGGGCTGAACTAAGTATTGGCGGTCGCTAGAGCGTTGATTTGTATGACCCAGCCCGCGAGCAATTCGAAGGGAGCCATTCACCCGGCCAGCGCGCCTGATTTTTTGCCGATGCCGCAACTGCGCGATCTGCAATTTCGGCGCTTGAGGGCCATTGTTACCCGGGCTTACCAGCGGGTCGGATTGTTCCGGGAACGAATGGAGAAACGCGGGCTGACGCCTGATGATGTGCGGGCGCTCGCTGATATCGTCGAGTTGCCCTTCACGCAGAAAACTGATCTCCGGGACACGTATCCGTTCGGGCTGTTCGCCAGTCCGATGAAGGACATCGTGCGTTTGCATGCCTCCAGCGGCACGACGGGCAAACCGATCGTGGTGGCCTACACCGCGCAGGATGTTCACGTCTGGACCAACGTCATGCTGCGGAGTCTGGCTGCTTGCGGACTGCACGAGGGGGATATCATCCAAAATGCCTATGGCTATGGCCTTTTCACGGGTGGCTTGGGAGCGCATTACGGCGCCGAAGCGCTCGGTGCCACCGTCATCCCGATTTCCGGAGGCAACACCCAGCGCCAACTGATGGTGATGAAGGATTTTGGGGTGACCGCGATCTGCTGCACGCCCAGCTATTTCCTTCACCTGATCGACCAGGCGCCAGAACTGGGCATCGACCTCAAAGCATTGCCGCTTCGGCTGGGGGTCTTCGGCGCCATCAAGGCCTACGACATTTATGGTTTGTCGGAGATTGTGGGCCCGGGCGTAGCCATGGAATGCCAATGCCAGGCCGGACCGCATATTTTTGAGGACTATTTTTATCCCGAAATCATCGACTTGGAAACAGGCAGACCAGTGGCGGATGGCGAGGAAGGGGAATTGGTGCTGACGACCCTGGCCAAAGAGGCGATGCCGATGATCCGCTACCGCACCCGGGATATCACCAGCCTGAGCGCGGAGAAGTGCGATTGCGGCCGAACGTTGCGGCGCATCAAACGCATCGGGCGTCGCGCCGATGACATGTTCATCGTCCGCGGCATAAACGTCTATCCGTCCCAGATCGAGACCGCGCTGTTGAAAGTGGAAGAGGCATTGCCGCATTACCAAATCCTGCTGACGCGAGACAAAGGGTTGGATAACATGGAAGTGCAGGTCGAAGTCACGCCGGAGTTCTTCGGCGACACCGTCGGCGCGCTGGAGCAATTGCAGACCAGCCTGACCAGGTCGATTGAGATCACAGTCGGCTTGCGGGCCAGCGTGCGCCTGGTCCAACCCCGCACGATCGAACGGAGCGAAGGCAAAGCCAGACGCGTTATCGACGAGCGTAACCTCTAAACCTGCCCATGAAAGTAAAACAACTGTCCGTGTTCCTTGAGAACAAACCGGGCGCCCTTCGCCGCCCGGTCAAAATGCTGGCGGACGCGGGTTTTAACATCCTGACCCTGTCACTCGCTGACACCCAACAGTTTGGCATCCTGCGGTTGATCGTGCGCGAGTGGGAGAAGGCAGGTCAACTCCTGGAAAAGGCAGGCTTGGTGGTGAAGGTGAGTGAGATGGTGGCAATCGAAGTGCCCGACCAACCTGGCGAGCTGGCCGACATCCTCCTGGCGATCGAGAAAGGGCGGGTGAACATCGAATATCTATACGGTTTTACAATCAAATCCCAGGGCAAGGGACTGTTGGCATTCCGTTTTGATGATCCAGACCGGGCGATTGCCGCCCTGCGGCAACAAAA
>JANXQE010000771.1 GCA_025356925.1 Limisphaerales bacterium
GCATGCGATATGCCATCAATATTTTTCCTCTGAGACTGCACTTATCACATCAACCCGTCCTCAATCTGAAAAATTCAGCTATATGAATCCTCAGCCAGTAGCCAAACCACAAATGCCCTCCGCCCAACACCGGAGCCCGAACATTCCCGCCTGCCCGTTCCGTCAACCCGCACTTCCGGTCACTTCCTACCTTTTCCGGTCTTTTCCGGTTATTTGCACTTTTTTTGGGCCCCCATAGTGGGGTCAGAACGACCTATTTTAACTGCCAGCATCGTGAACCGGGGCCAGAACGCGGTCAGAACGCAGTTTCTCCACAAGCTTGTGAGTCGAACCCGAACAGCACCCGATATGGTTTCGCGTGGCGATTCGGAATGCGCCACTCTAGCGGTCGCGCCTCACTGCGCCAGTCCCCTCAACGCGCTGGCACCCCCCCTTGCATCCTCCCAGGCTTTATTAATCAAAACCCGCTTCAACTATTAAGGCATGCGCCTCTTCCTGCGGTAACGTCTCCTCATGTTCGAAAGAATCAATCCCGGCGCGCCCGCTCGGCACAGGATCACCCGTACTGCCGATCCGTTTCCGAGTACGCGGTAAAACCGAGGCGTCCGGCCCGTTTCTGGTCGTCTCTCGTCTGCCCCATCGCACCAAATCGCACTAAATTACGCCAAATCGCACTGATTTTTAAAAGCGTTTGACCCCGGCCCCATGAACCGTCGGTCAATTCGCTCCCGCTCTTTGCCACCCGCAGAAGGACGCTCAAACCATCTGAAATGCATCCAGCTTTAGAGATGTGAAAATTTCTCTAGAAACCTATTGCGTACGTGTTTCTCTTTGTTATATTCCCCGCTCCGTTTGACCCAATCGGGCACGGACAGCATAACCTGCGGAACCGATAACTGACCGCCCATCTGGGCGCAGGATTGATGGCTCCGTTCTCCAAGTAGCTGACTTGGGACTACGTTATTGATCGATTTATGCCAGTAAAGACATTCAGGCCGTTGACGCCCTCGACGCGATATATCGCGTATGCGGACTACAGCGATATTACCAAGACCAAGCCCGAGAAAAGCCTGGTTCAGACCCGCAAGCGCACTGGCGGCCGTAATCATTATGGCCGCGTTACGGCTCGGGGCATCGGCGGCGGCCACAAGCAAAAAAACCGGTTGGTTGATTTCAAACGGCAAAAGCACGGGGTTGAAGCCACGGTCGCAGCAATTGAGTATGATCCGCGCCGCACGGCGCGGCTGGCGCTTCTGGAATACAAGGACGGCGAGAAGGCGTATATCGTGGCTCCCAGCGGCCTGCAGGTCGGGGCCAAGCTCATGAGCGGACCGACCGCCCCAGCGGAGCTTGGCAACTGCCTGCCGCTTCGCATCGTCCCGGTGGGCTTGCCCATCCACAACATCGAGTTGACTCCTGGACGAGGCGCTCAGATGGTGCGCTCGGCGGGCGGGGCTGCCACCCTGATGTCTCGCGATGAAGGTTACGCCCAGATTCGGTTGCCTTCTGGCGAAATCCGCAAGGTCAACGAAAACTGCTATGCCACTATTGGCCAGGTCGGCAACACCGAAAACGAAAATGTTGTCCTGGGCAAGGCCGGCCGTTCACGCCACCGTGGCATCCGCCCGATCAGCCGCGGCGTGGCGCGGAATCCGGTCGATCACCCTAATGGCGGCGGGGCAGGCAAGTCGAAGTCCGGAGGCGGTTGGCAGCAACTAACCTCCCCCTGGGGGTTGCTGGCGAAAGGCTACCGGACACGCCAAAAGAAAAAATATTCCAATCGCTTTATCCTGGTTCGCCGGGACGGCCGCCCGATGAAGAACAAATGAACCCACCTCGCGAAGTAACGGAGTTTTGGTGTAATGAAGCGCTGGATTGTCGGCTTGCAAGCCGACTCCGGTATCCCTTCCTCTCCCCGTCTCTCCACCACTCCACGACTCCGATACCCCACTTTTGACCTATGGGAAGATCCATCAAAAAAGGCCCGTTCATTGACGGCCACCTGCTCGAAAAAATCCAGAAGGCAAAGGACGCCAAGTCCAAGACGCCGATCAAGACCTGGTCGCGGCGCTCGATGATTACGCCGGATTTTGTCGGCCTGACTTTCAGCGTCCACAATGGCAAGGTGTTCAACGCGGTGTTTGTCACGGAGAACATGGTGGGCCATCGGCTCGGTGAATTCTCGTTGACGCGGACCTTTAAGAAACACGGCGCTCATACGGCGAAAGCGGAAGCAAAGTAGGATAATCCCATGCAAGTCCAAGCCATCACCAAGAACGTGCGCATGTCCGCCCAGAAAATGCGCGAAGTTGTCCGCCAGATCCAGGGCTTGCCGGCCACTCACGCCCAGGCCGCTTTGGCGGCTACGTCTCGCAAAGGCGCCCGCTTTGTGGCCAAGACGCTCAAGTCAGCCATCGCCAATGCCGAGGACCTCAAGGCCAATAACAAGGCCTATACCGGGCTGAACACCGAAGTGCTGATCGTTAAAGAGGCCCTGGCACAGACCGCCTCGACCATCCGCCGATTTACCCCGAAGGCCCGCGGCTCCGCCGGCCCAATCCTGAAACGGAGTTGCCACATCAAAATTGTACTTTCGGATGAATAACCAGAGTCAACGGTATCAAGGAGTATTGGAGTATTGGCGTGTTGGATTGATACAATCCAACCGGAGCGCCCCGCTGCGGCCACTTCATTACTCTACCACTCCATCACTCCATTCTTAATCATGGGACAAAAAACCAATCCTATCGGCCTGCGCATCGCGGTGAATCGCGATTGGCGCTCCAAATGGTACGCCGGCAAAAAGGAATTCGGCAAGCTTTTGACCGAGGACCGCCAGATCCGCGACCTGCTTAAGAAAAAACTCGAGTCCGCCTCGGTCCCGAAAATCCTCATCGAGCGCGCGGCCAATCGCTGCCGCATCACGATCCTCACCGCCCGTCCCGGCATCGTCATCGGACGCAAAGGCGCTGAGATTGATAAGCTCAAAGAGGAGCTCAGCAAAATGACCGGCAAAGAGATCTACGTTGACATCGTGGAGATCAAACACCCGGAAATCGATGCCCAGCTCGTGGCTGAAAATGTGGCGCTCCAGCTCGAACGCCGAGTGTCGTTCCGGCGCGCCATGAAAAAGGCTTTGCAGACCGCGAAGGATTTCGGGGCGGAAGGCATCAAGATCCGTTGCGCCGGCCGGTTGGGTGGGGCTGAGCTCGCGCGGGTCGAGCAGTATCATTGGGGTCGCGTCCCCTTGCACACGCTGCGCGCCGAGATCGATTATGGCTTCGCCGAAGCTCGCACCGTGTATGGCAAGCTCGGGATCAAGTGCTGGGTTTGCAAAGGCGAGACCAAGGTCCAAAAACCACCGACCCAGTCGCAGCCCCAGGGTGAGCCCGTGGGCAGTGCCATTTGAGTAAAAGGATTTTTTTATGCCGTTGATGCCCGACAGAGTCAAGTACCGCAAGATGCACCGCGGCAGCCGTGCGGGGCTGGCCACTCGTGGCCACACCGTCGCGTTCGGCGAGTATGGATTGATGGCCCTGGAACGCTGCTGGCTTGATACCAAGCAACTCGAAGCGGCCCGGGTTGCCATCGCGCGCAACATGAAGCGCCACGGCAAAATGTGGATCCGCGTCTTCCCGCAGAAATCGTTCACGAAGAAACCGTTGGAAACACGGATGGGCAAAGGCAAAGGTCCGCTCGAGTCCTGGGTCGCCGTGATCCGGCCGGCGAACGTCCTGTTCGAGGTGGATGGAGTGACCGAAGCGGTTGCCCGCGAGTCGTTGCGCCTCGCCGCCACCAAGTTGCCCATCAAGACCCGGTTTATTTCGCGGCACAGAATCCGTTGATATGAAGAAAACACAACGAAAAGAAATTCAGGAGAAAACGCTTCAGGAATTGCTGGCCGATGGCCTGAACCTGCGTCAGGAAATGTTCAACCTGCGACGCCAGCAGGCCAGTGCTCAGCTTGAAAAACCCGCGCGTCTCCGCACCCTGCGCCGTGACGTCGCCCGGATTGAAACCCGCATCTCCGCTCTGCGCAAAAAGGCGGCATAATTTGTATGGCTGATTCAATTACTGCATCCCCCACCCCCGCTCAAGCACCTGACGCCGCCGCTCGCGGTCATCGCAAAGAGCGTGTTGGCGAGGTCATTGCCAACAAAATGGCCAAGACCATCACCGTGCGTGTCGAGCGCCGCTTTCCCCATCCTAAGTACAAAAAGGTCATGACGGGCTACAAGAAGTTTTATGCCCACGACGAAAAGAGCGAGGCCAAGGTGGGAGATCGCGTCCGCATCCAGGAAACCCGGCCGCTCTCCAAGACCAAGCGCTGGCGCCTCGTCGAAATCGTGGAGCGTGGTGTCGAAGTCACCCCGGTCGCAGCCTGATTCCCCAACGCTCGTTTTATGTTACAGATACGTTCCATCCTAGATGTCGCTGATAATAGTGGCGCGAAACGCGCCGCGGCTATCGGTGTCCTCGGCCGCAACCAGCGCTACGCCTGCATTGGCGATATCATCAAGGCCCATATTAAGGAAGCGACCCCGGACGGCACGGTCAAGAAGGGCGAGGTTGTTGATGCCGTGGTCGTCCGCACGCGCAAGACCATCGCCCGGAGCGACGGATCCTACCTCCGGTTTGATAGCAACGCCATCGTGATCATCGATAAAGAACTCAACCCACGCGGCACCCGTATCTTTGGACCCGTCGCTCGCGAGTTGCGCGACAAAAAGTTCATGAAAATCGTTTCCCTCGCGCCTGAGGTCGTCTGAGGGATGTTTTGTTTGA
>JANXQE010000194.1 GCA_025356925.1 Limisphaerales bacterium
TTTGCGCTGAGACCATATCCCGGAGGATAGGCGTGCGCGCAAAAAAGCGGACAGTTTTGGGTCCCCACCCCCGGCAGAACAAATTCCACAGAAAAGCCCGTAAAACTGCATTTTCTATCGCGCTATGTCAGGAGTTCTGGAGTCCTTGTAAGCGCTGATCAGCGCATTGCTCCCGTTGGTAACGGCGCCGATACGATGAAAATTGGGCCGGACAAAACGGCTGAATTGGCCGACGGCATACAACCGTTTGGCGGGGTTGCCAGAGGCGTCGGTCAGCCCTTGGTTATCCGTGCCTCCCCAGGGCATCAACCACCAATAATGCCAGGCGTTAGCCTGAGCCACCGTCAAAAACAGATGAATCCGCCCGGCCCAGTAAATCGCGTTGGTAATGCTGCCATCGAAATGGTCGCCGGTGGAAACCTCTGTTTCCCAGAACGATTTGCCAAAAGTTGCAGGTGCGTTGGGCACGGAAGTTGCCCCGTGATTGAAATCGATTCCATCGTAGTTGTGATTGGCCAGAATGCTCACGTGAGCCGCCACGGCGAGATCGTTCATGGCCGTTGTCTCCAGGTAAGTTCCGTACCAGCTCTCGCTCTCCGGGAGCATGATTTTCGTCGAACCCACATTGCTCGCCACCAGGGCGTTGTAGAGATAGGGAACAAAATCGTGAAACTGTTGAGCGCTCCAGTGACAGGAAACGTAAGGCACATTCGCATCCGGCTCGTTCTGAATGGAAAGCGCATAAAGATGGACGCCAGAATTCGTCAGCTTTGCCACATAGCCGGCAAGTTGGTTGGCGTAGGCCTGGTTGTTGGCCGAGACGAAGTTGCCCCCGTTTGTGGTGCTATTATTGTCCTTGAACGAAGCTTGCGGACTCCAGGGCGTGCTCCACACCCTCGCGCCGCGGGCTTGCGCCAGTTGCATCAAGGCGATTTCGTTGGCATTGGCAAAACCGCCGGGCTGAATCTGCGTCCGCAAGAGCGAGAGGCCAATTCCGTAGTTGGTCGAAAAGAACAGATTCGCCTGCGCTGCGGTCCAGGTGGCGGGGAGGAAAGCCGACGAAGCCCCAAAGCCGTCGATCTGTTGATGCACGTCGTTCCAATCAACAGTGCATTGTTGGGCCTGAATGCCCAAGTTTACCGCGACGGTTGCTGCCAAGAGGAAGTGTCTCATAAACGAATCGAGGCTATCACGTTCTACAGGCAACGCGAGAAGCCCTTGGTTTTCAAGGTTTTTTGATCGGTCCCACGGAGTTGTCTTGAAGGGTGTGTGCCCGCTTGGGGGGTGGAGTAACGCCGGCCAGGTGTCCTTCGCTCTCCTGGGTAAAGCCGGCGGTTGAGCCATCAGACACCGTTGCCTGGCGTGTGACGAGAGGGCCGCGGCCTGTTCCGATGTCGGCTTGGTTGTTGACACGGGACTTTGCCCCGTTAGGATTTTCGCATGTACGTGGAGACGACAGCCTCACGGAGCCGATCGCCCTAACTCGCCGTAGCGGAGCGCTCCGAAGCTTCCAAACCCATCGGTAGCTCAGATTCATGAACAATCATTGTGCCACCCCATCACGGTCCGGATTCCCTGATATCACGCCGCTCCGGGCCATCGGAGCCTTGTTCATTACTCTAGCCCGGATTCAAGGCGCCGAGCCGAGCCTCCCCAAAATCTCGGTCCAGAGCCCCTCAAATATTTCTCTGCGCAATGAGGTCAAGCACGCCATTGACAAGGGCTGGTCCTGGCTCGAGAAGAACCAGAACACAAATGGTTTCTGGACCACGCCGGAACACCCGGCGGTGACCGCCCTGGCCCTGACTTCCTACCGCCTGCAGCCAGGGGTGTTGGAACAAAAAGACGAACCAGGCTCGGTGAAAAGGGGTTATGCCTACCTGATGAGCTGCGTCCAGCCTGATGGCGGGATTTATCGAAAGGAAATGGCGAGCTACAACACTTCGGTCGCGCTCACCGCCCTGGTGCTTGGAAACCATCCGGAATTCCAGACGGCCATCCTGAATGCCAGGAAGTTTATCATCGGACTTCAGTCGGATCTCGGTGAGCCAGGCAAAGTGGACACGGCTTCAGCTGGCGGTATTGGTTACGCCAAGTCCGATAAACGTCCGGACCTTTCCAATACTTCCTGGGCCCTGGAGGCTCTCTATTTGAGCAAAAACTATGTGAAGGACAAGAATTTGCCCGACGCCAGTGACCTGAACTGGCAGGCCGCGGTTCATTTCATCGAGTGTTGCCAGAATCTCCCGAGTCATAACCGTGAAGCCTGGGCCTCGGACGACCCCCAGAACAAAGGCGGCTTCATTTACGCGCCTGGCCAGAGCATGGCGGGTCAAACGAACCTGCCCTCCGGCCGCGTGGCCCTCCGCTCATACGGGAGCATGAGCTACGCCGGGCTCCTCAGCTACGTCTATGCCGATCTCAAACCCGAGGACCCTCGCGTCGCCGCCGTGATGGAATGGCTCCGAACCAACTATACCGTGGACGAGAACCCCGCTTTGGGCGCCGAAGGGCTTTACTATTACTATCTCGTCATGTCCAAGGCGCTGGCTCTCTACGGAGCCGACTCGTTCCAGACCCGCGACGGCCGGACGGTCAGGTGGCGCGAGGATTTGGCGCTCAAATTGATCAACCTGCAACACGCGGATGGCTCCTGGGTCCATACCGACGCGCGCTGGTGGGAGAAGGACCCCATCCTGGTCACGTCCTTTTCGCTTATCGCGCTCGAAATGGCCTACAAACAGATGTG
>JANXQE010000216.1 GCA_025356925.1 Limisphaerales bacterium
GGTTTTTGTTTCTCACTTTTGTCCAGGCGCCTCGACCTATCGTTTTCGAGGCGCTCGAATAGTCGTTGTCTTCTAGCTAATGCAGGGCCAACCCAAAGCGTCGTTCGCTAACCTCTTCAATTCAGGCTCATTAAAGTTCCCGAGGTTACTTCTCACGGTTGATGAATGAAGGGCGGCCGTTGCAACTTGCGATACCACCGTGGTAACCCACGCGCACTTTGCAAACAACGAGGCCTGGAGTGCTTTGCTGGAGGATGTTCGACTGAATAGTTTCGGCCCTCGTACTGTCCGAAAATTCACGGCTGGGGATGGAACGGCGGTTCGGGGGTGCCGCCAGTCGAGACTCGAATGAGCAAAACCTGTTGGGCAGGATAGGCCTGTGAATACTCTGCAACTCTTGCTCATCTGCCTGGCCGGGTGGCTCAACCGCAACCAGCAACTCGTCATCGAATATCTCCAAGCAGAGGTGAAGGTCCTCCGGGAACAGTTGGACAAAAAACCACGATTCTCCGATGAACAGCGCCGCAGACTGGCCGCCAAAGCACACAAGCTCGGGCGGGATCGATTGCGGCGATTTGCTTCGATTGTCAGCCCAAAGACGCTCCTGGATTGGCACCATCGCCTGCTCGCGCGCAAGTACGACGGCAGTTGCCGCCGTTCTGTCGGTCGGCCATGCACACCCAATGAGCTGCGAGAGCTGATCCTGAGAATGGCCAGGGAGAATCGAACCTGGGGCTACACTCGGCTCCAGGGAGCGCTCCAAAACCTGGGACATGAAGTAGGGCGCAGTACGGTTGCCAAGGTGCTCAGGGAAGCGGGCCTGGACCCCGCACCGGAGCGGCACAAGCAGACGACCTGGAAAGAGTTCCTGCGGAGTCATTTTGCGGTGCTGGCGGCCGCAGACTTCTTTTCGGTGGAGGTATGGACGGCGGTGGGTTTGGTCCGTTACCACGTGTTGTTTGTAATTCGGTTGGCCACGCGGGAGGTACAGATCGCCGGGATCATTCCTGAACCCCACGGTGAGTGGATGAAACAGGTGACCCGCAACTTGACGGACGGGATGGACGGCTTTCTGGCGGGCTGCCAGTACTTGATTCATGACCGCTCGAGCCTCTTCACGCCTGAGTTTGCAATGATCCTGAAAAGCGTTGGAATCGAGACCGTCCGGTTGCCCGCGCGCTCGCCCAACCTAAATGCTTACGCCGAGAGATATGTTCGCACAATTAAGGAGGGGTGCTTGGATAGGATGATCCTCATTGGCGAACGATCTTTGCGCCGGGCCATCGGAGAGTTCGTGGTCCATTATCACAACGAACGCAATCATCAATCGCTTGAGAACAAAATCATCCGGCCTGAATTTGCGACGTTTCCAAGTGCAGGTAAGGTTCACTGTCGAGAGCGGCTGGGCGGTATGCTCCGTTACTACTACCGGCAAGCCGCATAACTGCGTGCTGCGAATTTTCGGACAGCACGCCATTGCTGTCTGTGTCGCAACCCCCCGGTGGCATCGGAGCGCTGGGTATCTTGTGCTTTACGTGGTAATGTTTTTTTTGTGCTGGGGCTTGATGCAACTCGCGCCCGGCCAGTTTCTAAACTGGTGGAAAGATTGAACATGTTCTGGTCCAACCAATCGTGTCAGCCGACTCCGGGATTCCGGTCTGGTGCATTTCCTGCTCCATTGGCCCGGAGCGGCTGCACTCGCCGTTAGAGCCCATGACCGTTCGGTTCCGAATCAGATCGTCAAACAGAAATGGCCTCGCCATTCTGGCGCTGGCGTTGCTCGCCTTTTTTCTTTTGATGGTGATGAAGGCTCAGCACGCAGAGCCGAAGTATGACGGCAGGACGGTTCGGCAGTGGGTAGAAGCGGCGCAGTCAGCGAATCCTGTCGTGGCGACGCAAGCGCTCGCGTCACTGCGCTCGATCGGGACAAACGCGATCCTCGGCATCCCGTGAAGGGGAGTTCCTCAACGCCCGCCCTGCAACCCCAAATGACTGGACAGGAAATAATCGACTATCAACGAGACGCGGACCTCATACTCCGCACTGTGGTTTGCCAGAGTTTGCAGTTGCCGACGCCGAATTTGATCGTGTTGCTTCGGCAAGCATGCAGGAGCCGAAAAACCGTGGCGCGCAGGCTGGCCCGGCGTCCAGGCGCTCCGATGGCTCAGTGTAATCTCACCCTGGTTCGGCTAGCTGGTATCGGAAGCGTAATTCCAGGGTAGCCACTTGGTCGGGTGTTCGAGGGCTTCCTTGGCGTGGTGTTGGAGAGTGCAGAGGTAATCGAGTGGATTGACAGCGCAGAGTCGGCAGGTGTGGATCAAGCTCATGAACATATCGCCCAGTCGGGCACCGTTCTGAGTCTTATAGCCCATGGAGTTTTTCCGGTGCAGGATGGCCATTTTGAGCGCGCGTTCGCAGATGTT
>JANXQE010000227.1 GCA_025356925.1 Limisphaerales bacterium
GCCTAAACCAGGTTTCGACTGGCCCCACCCCACGAGTCGTCATGGGCTGCGCGGTCAGAAGACTTGCTCGAACAGCCAGGGGCAGCGACTCGAACCGGCCTTGATGATAGTAGTGCGCCAGTTCCTTATCCATGGCCGCCAGAGAGGCTCGAAAGGCGTTGGTGAAGGCTTGCTCTGGCGACTGCCCGTCTCTCAGTAGTAGAGTGAGATTGCCGAATTGAGCCCGGTGGGCGGGGTTGCCGACCATCAGGTAGTGGGTCAACAGCCATGATTCGGCGTAGAATATGCCCTGGCGCTCGCGCTCATTGTACTCTGGGGAATCGTGGGTAACGGCGAATAAGGCCGACAAGGGCTCCAGAGCTTCAGTGGCCAGAATTTTCAGGTAAATCGGTTGCGGCTTGCCCACCCGTACCGCGCGATCACCAGTCACTTCGAAAGTGGCATAGATATCCGCCATGCCCTCATTCAGCCACATTGGCCAGCATTGCTGGTTGCGTCGCAGCAAGAGGTGAGAGTACTCATGAAAGATTGTTTCCAAGGCTTCCGAGCCGCTTTCCGCCAGCGAAAGCACGATGAGGTTTTCGTCGCTCCCACGATGGAAAAAGCCGGACAAATTAATCGGCTGTCCCTGGTACAGGGGTACGAAGTGTTCCAGCCACTCGTGGTCGGGCAAGGCGATCACCTCGATGGGCGGAGAGGACACGGACTGGGTTCCCGCCAGGGCCTCATACGCTGCACGAAATTGCTCCAGGCGCGCGGTCAGCCTGGCAACCTCCTGTGTTGGGCCACAACTATAGGTTCGAAAATGAGGCGTTCGCGCTTCAAACCACCGCTTGCCAATCAACACGGAGGGTTCTTCCCCGAAACTCAACAGGGTGGTCATCGACCAAACCATCGTCACGATCACCCATAGCGTTGGTTGAGGGATCGTCATGGCCGGGAGCTCAACTGGGCGCGCTCAAAAATTGAGGGCTCGTCCGGCGACCGCCAGGGACGCTTCCCGCAGGGCCTCGCCCAGAGTCGGATGGACGTGACAAATGCGCGCCAGATCCTCGCTGCTGGCTCCAAATGCGATCGCCGCGGCCGCTTCGTTGATTAAATCCCCCGCATGCGGCCCGATAATATGCACCCCCAGGATTCGGTCCGTCTTGGCGTCCGCAAGCACTTTAACCCAACCTTCGACCTGGTTTATCGTCCGCGCCCGTGCGTTGCCGCGAAACGGGAACATGCCTTTCCGATAATCGATTCCATTTTCCTTGAGCAGCTCTTCCGTTTTGCCGACCGAAGCAATTTCCGGCTCGGTATAAACCACTGCGGCAATTGCATCGTAATTAACATGGCCGCGACCGGTGGCCAAATACTCCGCACAGGCCACACCTTCCTCCTCTGCTTTGTGGGCGAGCATCGGGCCGTCGATGACATCACCGATGGCATATACGCCTTGAGCACTAGTTTCGAAGTGGTCATTGACCGGGATAGAGCCCTTTTTGTGCAATTTTATCCCGACACTTTCCAAGCCGAGGTGGTCGGTATTCGGCACACGCCCCACGGCGAGCAGCACGCGGTCGCTCAGGGTCGGCACCTGGCCTTCGATCTCCACGACGCATTGGCCTTTCTCGACACGCGTGCCAGTAACCTTGCAGCCGAGCTTAAACTGCAGCCCCTGTTTCTCGAGAACCTTTTTGGCTTCAGCGGCGAGTTCCCCATCCATGCCGGACAAGATGCGGTCCAGGTATTCCAATACCGTCACCTTGGAACCCAGGCGCCGCCACACGGAGCCCAGTTCCACTCCGATGTAACCTGCGCCGATGACTATAAGGTGCTCGGGCACTGTTGCGTAGGAAAGCGCCTCCGTGCTGGTCCCGATCCGGTCACCATCGAGGACCACTCCGGGCAGAGGCGCTGGCTTGCTGCCCGTGGCGATCAAGATCGATTTGGCTTTGAGTTCCAGCGGTTCACCCGAGCTCTCCACGAGCACCCGGCCCAAGCCATTGAGTCTGCCGTGTCCCAGGTAGCGCGTGATCTTGTTTTTTTTGAAAAGTGCCTCCACACCGCGCGTCAAGGTGGTGACGATCTGGTCCTTGCGGCGCAGCATCGTCTCGAGATCCAGCTTTAACTCGCCCGCCATGACCCCATGGATCGCGAGCTTGTCCCGCGCGTCCAAAAACCGCTGGCTGGATTCCAGCAGCGCCTTGCTCGGGATGCAGCCAATTCTCAGACACGTCCCGCCCAGCGCCGAGACTTCTTCGATACAAGCCACACTCAACCCTAACTGAGCTGCGCGGATGGCGCCAACGTAGCCGCCGGGTCCAGCCCCGATGATTACCAGATCGTGCTCTCGCATCGTCGTCATACGTTACGTTTTAGACCTTCTGACTCTGATTTTCGGTTGTGCTCTTCGGCGCGCCGGTTCGCACAAAATATTCGCCACAGCCAGCCAAAAGGAAAGGACTGAAACTGGGAGGTATAACAGGGGAGAGCGAGGGAGTTGCTCTCACCCGCTGGGCCTATTCAGCTTTTACCTGCGCAAAAGGTTCGCCAGGGTCTTGTGCGCGTAAGAAAGCCAGAGGAGGCTTAGCAGACCGATAATGACAACCTGGCTGACTACTGGGAAGCTGTAGATTAGGAAGGCACTTAGGCCACACGCAATGGTCGCTTTGATCAAGTCCAACACGTTCATAACACCGCCTGTCTAACCGCAATTTTCGCCGTTGAGCAGGAGCTCCGTTCACGCCGATCCCCGCTATCGCGCAAGCTGCTCCCATCTTCCGCAGGCATCGTTTTGCACTGCAATTGCTTTACGCCTAGTTTTGGCTAATGCAAGTCAAAACAACCCGGATTGCGCGCTTTTGCTTTGTTTCAATGTTTGGTTACCTGGCTGCGGCCACGCGGGCGCGCAGGAGGTACACCATGGCCTTAACCGTCAGCTCTAAAAAAATAAAAGGTTTGGCGATGAAATCGTTGCCCCCGCTCATGGTGGAGTTAGCGCGACTTTCCAAATCGTTAAGGCTGGTGACGAAAACCACGGGCGTGGTTTTGTGCGGCGGCAGCATTCGCAGCCTGGAGCAGAGTTCAAACCCGTTCATGCCGGGCATGTCGACGTCGAGAAAAATCAGGTCGAATTTGGTCTCGATGAGAAGATTATACGCCGCCTCGGAGCTTTCGACGGCAATCGGTTTCAGTTTCGCCCGCTCCAGAGCGTAGGTCACAGCCCGGCGTGAGATCGCCTCATCGTCGACCACGAGAACTCGCGGCGTGATTGGTTCCGAGTTGTCTTGATGAAAACCCGCGGTCGAGAGCACCCCCAGGAAATCCACCGCCGCGGCGATCGTTCTCAGCGTCGACGCGTTCAGATTTTTGGGCTTTTCGTAGAGCTCCTTGAGCAGGGCTTCGAGCGCATCGGACATCTGGGCCACATTGGTCATCCCGGTGATGCCGGCGTTGCTGGTCAGAGCGTGAATGCGCTTATACATCTCCTCGACATTCTTGAGGCGAGTGGCCTGGTCCGGGGCTTTGATCAACGCCTGCAGAAGCCCACGCGCGGTGGCCAGAGCGCCCGGAAGCCCTCGGGTAAACTCGGTTCGCAGCTCCGCTTGAAAGGCCGCGTCGCGATCCACGCTGGCGGAGGGCTGCTCCGACAGGTGGTGCTGACTATCGCCGGGTTTGGAGCTCCCGCCGGGTTTGGTGTCCGTCGCCGCCGGACTGGACGCGCCGTTCATGGACAAGCTGCTGCGGACCACGTCCAGAAGTTGTTTGGGAGAACAATTAGCCTTGGACAGGCACTTGGTTGCGCCCGCTTTCCAGGCCTCCTGAACCATGTTAGTCAGGTAGGTATTGGAGAAAACGATGATGGGCAGCTTCTGGAATTCCACCTCGCTGCGGACTTGCTTCATCAGGTCCACGCCAGTCATCTTCGGCAGCATCAAATCCAGGACGACCGCGTCCGGCTTAAAGTTTCGAATCGTCTCCAGGCCCGCGACGCCGTCATGAGCAATCTCAACCTGGAATCCTTCCAGGGCGAACTTGTTACGATAAATGTTCGCAATGATCTGGTCATCCTCGATGATCAGAATTTTCTTCATGTTAGCTCTTGGCAGCGATATCAGCCTGGCCCAGGTGCCGCTCCTCGAGGAAAGATCGGATGCGCTTGAACTCGCCCATGGCGCGCTGAAAAACGCTCTCAGCGTCGGTGAGTTTGCCGTCACGGCCCTGGCGCTCGAGTTCGCGCAGGAGGGGCACCAGGTGCCGCATGCCGCAGGTGGCGCTCGCCCCCGCGCAACTGTGAGCCACGCGTCTGATGTCCAGCGCAGCGGCGCCGGCGACGGCGCCGCGCAGTTCCTCGAACTGCTCGGTCGTCTGAGTTAGGTAAAGCTCCACCAGTTCACGCAGGTTTTCCGTGTTTCCATCCGTAAACTCCATCAGCCGTTCCATATCAACCGGATCTTCCTCGACCGGAGGTGCCGCCACGATCTCGGGCGCCGGCGGCGTGCGGGGCTGCTTTGCCGGGGACGCTGCCGGTCGTTGTGCCGGCGCGGCGGCGGCTTTTGCGCCCCACCGCTCGATAATCTTTCGCACATCTTCCGGGCGCACCGGCTTGGCGAGATAATCGTCCATGCCGGCGGCCAGGCATTTTTCGCGGTCTCCCTGCATGGCATTGGCGGTCATCGCGACGATGATCAGGGAAGGCCCATAGTTTGGAAACTCGGCCTGGTGTTTTTGCCGCTCCCGAATCGCTGCCGTGGCCTCGAACCCGTTCATCTCAGGCATCATCACATCCATGAATACCAGATCGTACGGCTGCCGGTCCAGAGCCGTGAGCGCCTCCGCGCCATTGCCCGCCAGGTCCGCGCGATATCCCATTTGCTGGAGTAGTCGTGAGGACACCTTCTGGTTGATGGCATTATCGTCGCACAGCAGCACCCGCAGGGGCAAGCGCTGCGCCAAGGTCGGATCGAGTTTGGTGCTGACCGGCGGCTTTTTCAGGGTTGGTTTGGCGCCAGAAACCACGCGCAGGAGCACCTGCTGCAACTGCGCAGGTTTGATCGGCTTGTTCAGGCAGCTGGCAAACGCTACGTCGGCCTCTTCCGGTTGGCTCGTCCGGGCTCCCATCGACGTCAACAGGATCAACGGCAGGCTGCCGCCCTGGGGCAGTTTGCGAATCTCCCGGGCCAGCATGAGGCCGTCCATGTCCGGCATTTGCATGTCCAGGATCGCTAAATCAAATCGCTCTCCGCCGCGCAACCACTCCAAAGCCTGTTTTGCTTCGTGGCTGTGGCGGGGAATCATTCCCCATTTGCGGCTTTGCAAGGTCAAGATCCGGCAATTCGTTGGGTTGTCGTCCACGATCAAGAGGCGCAAATCAGTGAGCTGGCGCTGTGGACTTTCGATTACGGCCGGCACTCCGTCCGGTGCCCCCTGAAGTTGAATGGTGAAATGGAAGGTGGAACCTTTTTGCGGCACGCTCTCGACCCACATCTTACCGCCCATCATCTCAACCAGGCGCCGGCTGATGGCCAACCCAAGCCCGGTGCCACCATAGAATCGCGTGGTCGAGGCTTCTGCCTGGCTAAAGGACTTGAACAACCTTGCCAGCCGATCCACCGGAATCCCAATTCCCGTGTCTCTCACGGAGAAATGCAATTGCCACGACGCCGGTTTATGCTGGACCTCGGTCGGCGCTGAAAGGACCTTTGCCTGAAGCACCACCTCGCCCGCCGGCGTAAACTTGATGGCGTTGCTCACGAGGTTGGCGAAGATCTGCCGCAGCCGTACTGAGTCGCCCATTACCTGAGCCGGTGTGCCGTCTTCCATTTGGTAGGCCAACTCCAGCCCTTTCTCCGCCGCTTTGGTTGCGAGCAAGTCCAGAGTCTCCTCGATGGAACCACGGAGGTCAAAGGGAGCGTTCTCGAATTCGAGCTTGCCCGATTCAATCTTTGAAAAGTCCAGAATATCGTTGATAATCGTCAGCAGCGAGTCGCAACTGGAATGAATCGTCTCGACATAGCCATGTTGCTCATGGCTCAAAGGCGTTTCCAGCAGCAGGCCTGCCATGGCGATGATTCCGTTCATCGGCGTCCGAATTTCGTGGCTCATATTGGCCAGGAACTCCGCTTTTGTCCGGGCCGCGCTCTCGGCAGTCAGCCGGGCAGCCATCAGATCGCGGTTGGTCTGGGCCAGTTGGTCCTGCAGGTGTTTGGCTCGAAGCGCTGAGCGCAGCCGCGCCCGAAGCTCGGAAGCCTCGAAAGGTTTTGTGAGGTAATCAACCGCTCCCAACTCGAAACCGCGCACCTTGTCGTTTGGGCTGTTCCACGCGGTGAGGACGATGACCGGAATGGCCTCTGTTTCCGGTGAGTCTTTGAGCTGACGCAGCAGGTCGAATCCATTCACCCCGGGCAGGCCCAGGTCGAGCAGAATCAAATCAAACGACTTCTCGCGCAGACGATCGAGGGCCTCGGCGGAATCTCGGGCGCCCGTGAGGACGATGTTGTCGTCGTGCAAGAGCCCGCCCAATACCTCTGGCATCCGCGGATCATCTTCGACCAGCAGAACGGTGGACGAAGGTTGCTTCATAAATTAGCATTTGGTTTCATGATGCTGCCCTTCACATCGGCAGCAAATCAATGCTGATTAAGCACATTCAACACCAATCGTCATTTCGAGGCCACTCTGATCTTCAACCCGAGAGATGTGAAGGCGGTGGCCCCACTCCCCAGCCGCGATGCCCGCCTTCGCCGAACGGGTGGCGAACTGAGAAAGGGCTACCACCGGGCATCGATCGGGGCGGCCGGTTTGTCGAAAGTGTCTCAGGACGGGACAAATTGGTGCGCTCCAATACAAAAGCTGGAGAGCTCCCGTTCGCGAAGTCCCTAAACTGGAAAGCACGGGGCCGAAGCCCGACCGGGATATGAAATCTGAATCGGCAGAAGCGCCGCCATGAACCTCGCTTTGGGCCCGAAAGGTTCGACCCCCTGCCCGGTGTTGCCCATCCGGCCTCGCGTTTTGGACTGCGGCCTGTTTTTACACTCGGTTACGGGTCCTGGCTGACGCTAAAGAAACGTTGCAGCCGAGTCCGCAAACCGCTACATATCCAGTTATGGTTCATGCTTTGCTCGACCAGGGTGCGGTGAGCGAGATTCCCTCCATTCGCGGTACATACATCCGGGCCTATCGCCTGATGGTTTTGGCCCGGGTGCTGGACGACAAATTTGCCAGCCTTTACCGGATGGGCAAAGTCCATGGTGGGGTCTTTCTTGCGCGCGGCCAGGAAGCTCTGAGCGTTTCAATTGGGTTAGCCTTGAAAAAAGGCGATGTGTTCGCTCCCCTGATCCGGGATACTGCGGGGCGCCTCGCCTTCGGCGAGCCTTTAATCGACGGGGTACGGACCTGCCTGGGCTCACCGTTGGGACCGATGCGCGGCCGGGATGGCAACGTTCACCGAGGCCGGCCCAGGGACGGTCTGTTGGCCATGATCAGCCACCTTGGCGCGATGATTTCGGTGGTCAACGGCACCTTGTTCGCCCATCGGCTCAAAGGCATTACCGGCACAGTAGGCGCCACTTGCCTCGGGGACGGCGGGACCTCCACCGGAGCTTTTCATGAAGCGCTGAACCAGGCGGCGGTCGAGAAACTACCTCTGGTCCTGATCATCGCCGACAACCAGTACGCCTACTCGACACCGACCGACCGCCAATTCGCCTGCCGCTCGCTGTTGGACAAAGCCTGTGGTTACGGGGTTACGGGGGACTCCGTCGATGGCACCGATCTTTCCGCCTGTTTGAGGGTCACAGCAGAAGCGGTCGACCGGGCCCGCGATGGCGGCGGACCCCAATTAGTCGTGGCTACACTGTTGCGCCTTTGTGGTCACGGCGAGCACGACGATGCCGGGTACGTCGAACCCAAGTTGAGGCTTGCGAGCCTGGGACGTGACTGTCTCAAAGTGGCGGAAGCGCACCTCTTGGAACGAGAATGGGCTGACGCGGCGCTCCTGGCGAGTTGGCGCGACCAGGCGGTGCAAGCTGTTGAGGAGGTCGTGGCCACTGTACAGCGCGAACCGGCTCCGGACCCTTATAAGGAGGACTGGTGCGCGTTGGCATCCAAACACCTGAGCGAGGGGCATGACCATGGCTGACCGAAACCAACGGGGCATTCTCGGTTCGAAACCTGCGGGCTCCTACAAACATGCCGTGTTTATTCCGTTTGCCTCGGGTCCTAGCAGCCGTTTCAAGAATCCGCCCGGTGAGGGCACCGGGCCTACAAGGGACGGTGTTTCGCCAGTAATTCTTGTAGGCTGCGTGCCCTCACGCGGCGTTCTTCAGATGCCTCAACAGGCTGCTAGGCGGGATTCTTTCCCATGAGCATCACCTATCTGGACGCGATCCGGGAAGCCCAGGCCCGCGCCTTGGCCGATGACCCGCGAGTGTTCATTTACGGCCAGGACGTGGGTAACTTCGGGGGCGCGTTCAAGGCCACCAAAACTCTGGCCCAACAATTCCCGGGCCGGGTCATTGATGCACCGATCAGCGAGGATGCGATGATGGGACTTGCCGTCGGCGCAGCGATCGAAGGCATGCGCCCGATTATCGAGATCCAATTCGCTGATTTTTCGACCGTCGCGTTCAATCAGATCGTGAACCAGGCCGCCACTCTTCACTGGCGCACCCGGGTGCCTTGCCCCATCACGATTCGGTTGCCCGCGGGCGGGACCTCTGGCGGCGGCCCGTTCCATAGCCAAAGCATGGAGGCCATCTATGCCCATTACCCGGGGCTCATTGTCATGACCCCGGCGACCGTCGAGGACGCCTACAGCCTGCTGCTTGAGGCCGTGGCGATGGACGATCCGGTCATCTTCTGCGAGCACAAGTTTCTCTATTACCATCTCAAGGCCGAGGCGCTGCCCACCGAGGCGCTGCCCGCCGGCCAGGCGCGCATTGCCCGGCCGGGGCGGGATCTGACGATTGTCACGTATGGGGCGATGCTGCACGAGTCCCTGGCGGCGGCC
>JANXQE010000229.1 GCA_025356925.1 Limisphaerales bacterium
ACCGCCGCACTCCAAGACGCGCAGCGAGGCTCGAGCTGGGGACTGCTCGCTGGTTCATGGTCTCCAGGCACGCGCGAAAGCGAAAGCGGGGTCACCATGAAATCCCGCCCGTTGCCGCTGCCCGAGATCGAGGTTTCGTCGACCCAGATTTGGATCACCATTCAAACGGGCTTACGGGAGATTTGGGCGCACAAATTCCGTTCGCTCCTCACCATGTTAGGCATCATTCTCGGCGTTTCCAGCCTGGTCGCCATGTCGGCGCTGGTTTCCGGCATGGAAAAAGGCGCCAAGGAAGCCCTCATTGCCATTGGCGGGCTGGAGAAGGTCCGGGTTGAGGCGCAGGATCTGCCGGTGGAGCAACGGTATCTCTCGGATCAGGCGGTCGGCATCACCATCAATGACGTGTATGCGTTGAAACAAAGCGCGCCCTTGGTCACCCGGATCTCGCCTGAGATGCGCTTGCCGGCAACGTTCACCGCCAATGGCAAGCGGTTCCGGCCCTGGAACTGCCTCGGCGTCTGGCCGGTCGCCGTCGAGATGAATGAGCACGTCGTGGAGTTTGGCCGCATGTTCAACGAACTGGACGACGAGATGGCCCGCAGCGTGTGTGTCATCGGCAGTGCCACCCGCGACGAACTATGGGGTTCGCCCGAAAAATCCGGAGAAGAAATTAACCCGGTCGGCCAGACAGTCTTCATCAACGGGGTTCCGTTCACCGTCATCGGCATGTTCCGGCATTATGAAAGCGAAAGCGACCACAAGGCGCGTGAGCTTGCCAAGGCCCAAATTGGTGACAAAAAAGCCAGCGCAGTGGCGCGCAACCGGGGCTGGGGCGGACGCGGCCGTGGCGGTGGCGCTTTTGGCTTCAAGAACCGGACGGTTTATCTGCCTCTCAACACGGTGTGGATGAAATTCCGCTCCGGCGCCACGTATGCCGCGTTAAACGCCGGCGGCGGCAGCGCCCCCGCAGGAGCAACTGGCGATCCGCGTTTGTCCAGCCTGGAGCTAAAGATTGCCAGCGTGGATCTCCTGCCTGAATCTCTTCAGCAAATCCGCAACGTGCTCATGAGCACCCATAAGGGGATCGAGGATTTCACTTTCCGCACCCAGGAAGACTGGGCTGACCAAATAAAAACCTTTGTACGCAACGCCCGGTTGAGCGGTGGACTCATTGCCGGCATCAGCCTGCTGGTCGGCGGCATTGGCATTATGAACATCATGCTCGCCAGCATTTCCGAGCGGGTCCGCGAGATCGGCATTCGTAAATCGGTCGGGGCCGCCACCAGCGACATTTTTATTCAGATCATCGTTGAATCGGTGGTGATCGCAATTCTGGGCGGCCTAACCGGGCTGGGCACCTCTTTCGGCCTGGTTTACATGATCAGTTCGTTCTCCCCGACGGATAACGCACCGATCGTGACCGTTACGGCGTTGGCGGTGGCGTTCGGATTCAGCATTCTGATCGGAGTCCTGGCCGGCATTTTTCCGGCGATCAAAGCCGCCCGGCTTAACCCGATTCAAGCGTTGCGGTACGAATAGCTCGTGAACTTCCTGAACACCATAATCGTTGGCCTCAAGGAGGTCTGGTCGCACAAGTTCCGGTCGATTTTGACCATGCTCGGAATCATCCTTGGCGTCGCGAGCCTGGTGGGCATGGCGGCCATCATTACTGGCATGGAAAACGGCATGAGGGAGACCATGATCGCCATGGGAGGAGCCGACAAGGTTTTGCTGGAGGAAGAGGACGTGCCTCCTGAACAAGAGCATTTGGCCGATCAGGCCCCCGGCCGCACCATGGCGGATGTGGAAGCATTGCGCGAATCAGCTCCCCTGCTGCGGTTGATTTCCCCGGAAATGGCGATCTACGGCGTCAACATTTCCCGCGAAGATAAGATGGTTTCTCCTGCCGAAACCGTCGGGGTATGGCCGGCGGTCATCGACATGAACCTGCACAGCCTGGCTTATGGCAGGTTCTTCACGGATTTAGATGAGGAAAATGCCAATCCGGTATGCGTGATCGGCACCGGAATCCGAGACGAGTTATTCGGGTCACCCGATAAAATCGGCCGGGAGATCGTGCCCGTGGGCGAAGTGATTAATCTCAATGGCCAGCCCTTTACTATTGTTGGGATGTTCACCCGGTACGAGGGCGAGCAGGAGAAAAAAGAACGCGAACAGGCCAGGCAACGCGCGCAAGAATCGCAAGCCGGCCCCGCCCGCCGCAAGGGCTGGGGTCGCGGTAATTGGGCGTTCTACCGAAAGAACTACACCGTTTACATGCCGCTGAACACCGCCTGGATGCGTTTTCGCGCCGCGACCGTCAACAACGGGGCGCCGGACAATCGGCTCAGCGATATTGACCTGAAAGTCGCAGACCTAGATCACCTCGAACCGGCCCTCCAGCAGGCCCGCAATGTTCTAATGATCATCCATCGTGGCATTGAGGATTTTGGCTTTCGCACACAAGAAAACCAGTTGGAGAGCATCAACCAGCAGATCCATAACGCCCGCATGAGCGGGGGGATCATCGCCGCCATCAGTTTATTGGTCGGAGGCATCGGCATCATGAACATCATGCTCGCGAGTATTAATGAACGCATCCGCGAGATTGGAATCTGCAAGGCGGTTGGGGCTACCGGGCTGGCCGTCTTTACCCAGGTCCTCATCGAAAGCGTCGTCATCGCTCTGCTCGGCGCTGCCCTGGGCGTGGCCGCTTCTTATGGATTTGTGCGCATTCTGGAGCTGGTCAGCCCGATCTCCAACGCACCGGTGATCACCGGCGGCGCGATGCTCCTCGCCGTCGGCTTCAGCGCGGCCGTCGGCGTCTTCGCCGGCCTGTTCCCGGCGCTCAAAGCAGCCAGACTCGATCCCATCCAGGCCCTGCGATACGAATAGTTCCACTTGGACCCATAGATCCCCCAACCCAGGACGAATCCGAACAGGGGCTCCAGGGTTCAGTGGTTGGGCTGGATCTGGAGCCCCTGTTCGGATTCGTCCTGGGTTGGGGGATCTATGGGTCCAAGTGGAACTATTCGTAT
>JANXQE010000777.1 GCA_025356925.1 Limisphaerales bacterium
GCTCAATTGCTTGGGCTTCTTTCATATTGATGGAGGAAGCCTATCCGGGCAACTTGGACAAATACTGTCCAAGTGAAGTGAAAAAAAGCAGAGCAAAAGACAACCAATTTTAGACTTGTAATATGCGGACTGGCGGGTTTAAGGTAAAGGCAAGCTGAGGCTGAAAATGAACAGCTTACGAAAAGAGGATTGCAGACCCCCGGGGCCAATATGGGACTGGCCGTTCCATAATCACAGTTACCCAGGCGGCACGTCATGAAGCGCAAGCTCGTTATAGCAGGTGCAGGCGTATCATTGTTGAGCTTGGCGCTTGTCTGGCTTTCGAGGCCTTCTTCGGCCAGCCCCGACCCGGAGTTTTCACCAGCTGATTTCACGCGAATCCGCGAGGTCATAAGGCAGATGGTGTGGCGGACGGCGCCCCCCGACTTCTCTCCAAATTCAATTAAGGCATTGCCGCGCTGGTTGCGACGATTAGGCAGTAGCCGCATTCGGCAAATCGATGTCGCGCCGGCAGCAAACGTTATCGTGCAAGTGCAATCGTCTTCTGGGACCGATTGCTATTCACTTCAGAAATACCAAAAGTCCGGACGGTGGGATTGGCGTATTGTGCCACTCACTGTAGTGATCAATTTAAACGGAGCGGGGCCCGGATATAGGGAACTTCGGGTCGACGGAGGATTTGCGTTATTGGGAGGCCAGATTTCTTCTGAGCCTGTGGACTGGCTTCCGCCGGTCGCTCGGCGAAGCGGGGTGCCCTCTGGGGAAACATCCTTGCCGCAAGGCGAGGTTTCTGGTTTGAATCAGGTCCGGCTCACCTTTGAAGCGCAACCGGTCCCCTGGGAGGATCCACCGGGCTTCACGGAGCCTTGGCGGAAGATTGTTCCAAAAACTCCATTCTCCGCGTCTCTATCGAATTCCGCTGGCCTGAATCTGCGACCCTGACATATATGGGTAACAATCGACTGCAACGAACCCTGCGATGACACCACAGTTGCAAGCCGGGATCCGGTGGCGCAGGGTCGTTGAGCCGACCCGTTAGGCGGCAGCGAGCACGCTATGAAATCGAGGTATTTATTAGCGGTTATCTTAGGCTTTCTGATGGTTGGTGGTTGCGCCAGCAAAAGCGTTACTGTGACTCAGAGCCAAGATTTGCCCCATCTTCTTGGACGACGGGTAACAATGATTGGCACCGCTCTTCATAGTTGCCCAGGAGCCATCGTGTTCGACAAAAATTACATGGTCTCAATTGAGGGCATGACGTATTGGCCCAAGAATTTTGATCAGCAGCGAGTTCAGGTGACTGGTTTGTTGCAGCAACGCCGCGCCCCGGATTTGTATGAAATTTATGATGCCCATTGGACACTGTTACCGTGAAGCCGCCTAACCATCCCGCCGCAACGAACCCGGCGATAACGTCTCGATGTAATGTTGGACGCAAGTTGCGCCGGTTCGTTGACCGGCACCGTTAGGCTATGAGAGTCACGGTTTCCATCTTTCTCGCGTCCTTGTGCGTGTCGTGTTCAACGGTTGAGCGGCAGAGCGCCAAAGTGGTCTCGCTCCCGAAGTTGACCGTGGAGGGAGTGACGTTTGACGACGGTTTGCAGGAGCAGGAGGCGGTTGTTCTTTCGTCCGAGTACTTCCGCAGATTCGTTTCGGGTTGCGGTATGCCTGACAAGCCGCAGGACGATGGTCACTACTGGCGCGTCCAGCTTTGGGGAGGCTATATTGGCACTGACTACGGTACGCTTTGGCTCGCCAAGGATGGTTCGGAAGTGCTGCTTGCGCCGCCGAAGCGAGGATTCAATACTGTGAC